>NCDQ01000013.1 GCA_002280275.1 Caulobacter vibrioides
GTCAAGAACATCACCGACTACGGTGCGTTCGTTGACCTGGGCGGCATCGACGGCCTGCTGCACGTCACCGACATGAGCTGGAAGCGCGTCAACCACCCGAGCCAGGTGCTCGCCGTGGGCGACACCGTGAAGGTCCAGATCGTCAAGATCAACCCGGACACCCAACGCATCAGCCTCGGCATGAAGCAGCTGCAGTCGGATCCGTGGGATGGCGTTGAAGCCAAGTACCCGGTCGGCGCCAAGTTCACCGGCCGCATCACCAACATCACCGACTACGGCGCCTTCGTGGAGCTGGAAGCCGGCGTTGAAGGCCTGGTGCACGTGTCGGAAATGTCGTGGACCAAGAAGAACGTCCACCCCGGCAAGATCGTCTCGACCTCGCAGGAAGTCGACGTCGTGGTCCTGGACGTCGATCCGTCCAAGCGCCGCGTCTCGCTGGGCCTGAAGCAGGCCCTGGCCAACCCGTGGGAAGCCTTCCTGGAAGCCCACCCGGTCGGCTCGACCGTCGAAGGCGAAGTCAAGAACGCGACCGAATTCGGTCTGTTCGTCGGCCTCGACAACGACATCGACGGCATGGTGCACCTGTCGGACATCGACTGGAGCGTCCCGGGCGAAGAAGCCATGGCCCGCTACAAGAAGGGCGACATGGTCAAGGCGAAGGTTCTCGACGTCGACGTCGAGAAGGAGCGCATCTCGCTGGGCATCAAGCAACTGGCTGGCGACCCGATGTCGGGCGACACCTACCGCAAGAACCAGACCGTGACCGTCACCGTCACGGAAGTCACCTCGGGCGGCATCGAAGTTCGCTTCGGCGAAGACGACGCCCCGATGACCGCCTTCATCCGCAAGTCGGACCTGTCGCGCGATCGTCAAGAGCAGCGTCCGGAACGCTTCGCCGTGGGTGACCGCGTCGACGCCCAGATCACCAACGTGGACAAGGCCGCGCGCCGCGTCTCGCTGTCGATCAAGTCGCTGGAAATGGCCGAAGAGAAGGAAGCCATCGAGCAGTTCGGCTCGTCGGACTCCGGCGCTTCGCTGGGCGACATCCTGGGCGCGGCCCTGCGCGAGCGGGCCAGCAAGGACTAAGCTTCGTCTTCCATAGACGTTGAAGTTGGCGGCGGCTGGAGCGATCCAGCCGCCGTTTTCTTTTGCGCGAACGTCCGGCGCCCCCCTACGCATTAACCGAACCGCGTTCGAGAATTTCATGCAACCCCTTGAAGACTCAGCCGTCGTTGGGCAAAGGTCCGCTCGCGCTCTTCTCCTCCCAGGGGCGTTCCGGGGATATCGATGATCAAGTCTGAACTCATCGCCAGGCTCGCGAATGAAAATCCGCACCTGACGCAGAAAGACGTCGAACGCGTTGTCGGCGTGATCCTGGAGCGCATGATCGGGGCTCTAGAAGACGGCGGCCGGGTCGAGCTGCGGGGCTTTGGCGCCCTGTCGGTCCGCTCGCGCCCCGCGCGCACCGGCCGGAATCCGCGCACCGGCGAGGCCGTGGATGTCCGCGCCAAGCACGTGCCGTTCTTCAAGAGCGGCAAGGAGCTGCGCGCCCGTCTGAACGCCGACGGCGACGAATAATAACAATCCTGACCTGGGCTTGACCCCAGGTCGCGAACGCCTCCAGCTTCGCCCCCTCAGACGTATGGCGAAGGGTTTGTCATGAGCATGGTCAAGGAATTCCGCGAGTTCATCGCGCGGGGCAATGTCATCGATCTGGCCGTGGGCGTGATCATCGGCGCGGCGTTCAACGGCATCGTCAAGAGCCTGGTCGATCAGGTGATCATGCCGCCGATCGGCCTGCTGACCGGCGGCCTCGATTTCTCCAAGCTGGAATGGGTGCTGCGCCCCGAGGATCCGGCGACCGAGGCGATCGAGAAGGTGGCGATCCAGTACGGCGCCTTCATCAACACCGTGATCCAGTTCTTTATCGTCGCCACGGTGGTCTTCCTGCTGGTCAAGCTGGTCAACGAGATCCGCCGCCAGGACGCCGCCGAGCCGGCTCCGGCAGCGCCGCCGGCGCCGACGCCCGAGCAGACGCTGCTCACCGAGATCCGCGACCTTCTGGCCAAGAAGGGCTGACCCGGATCTGAGCGAACATGGAAAGGCCGGCCGCTGGTGACAGCGGCCGGCCTTTTTCGTCGTCTAGGCTCCGAGGCCTTACTTGGTCAGGCCGGGCGCATCCAGGTCCAGCTTGGCGGCCGGGATCACCGTGGCGTTTGGCGCGGCCTTAGCCAGGTCCTCGCCCATGGCCTTGGCGTCGCCGGCGATGATCACGCTCATCTGGGCCGGATCAAGCTTGGCCTTGGCGAAGGCCTGGACCTGTTCGGGCGTCACGGCCTCGACCTTCGACGCGTAGCTCTGGATCTCGGTCAGCGGCACGCCATAGACGGCCAGGTTGCCCAGGATGCCCGCCAGGCCTTCCGAGGTGCCGAGGTCACGACCAAAGCCGCCCACCAGCACCGACTTGCGGGCGGCCAGTTCGCCGACCGAGGCCGGTTCGTTGGCCAGGCGGCTCAGCTCGGCGCGGGTCAGGTTGATCACCTCGCCGGCCGAGGGGTTCTTGGTCTGCACGCGCGCCGAGAAGCCGCCGAACTGGCCCTGTGGCGTCAGGCTGGAGCCGGCGCCGTAGGAGAGGCCGCGCTTGATGCGGATCTCCTGGTTCAGGCGCGAGGAGAAGCCCACGCCGAGCACCGTGTTGGCGACCACGCCCTGGTAGTAGCTGGGATCGGCGCGGGTAATGGCGGGCTTGGCCAGCACCACGGCCGCCTGGCCGGTGCCCGGCAGGTCGATGACGATATTGCGCGGCTGGTAGCCGGTGGGCGCGGCCGGCGGGCTCGGCGGCGGTGTCGCAGGCTTCTTCCAGCCGCCGAACGCCTTCTCCGCCAGGGCGAAGCCGGCCTCGGGCGACAGGTTGCCGGTGACGACCAGCACGGCGTTGTCCGGCCGCCAGTAGGCGGCGTGGGTCTTGGCCAGATCCTCGCGCTTGATCTTCGGCAGCGAGCCCGGCGTGCCGGTCGCGACATGGCCATAGGCCGAGCCGGCGTAGAGCACGGGGCTGGTGGCGAAGCTGGCCAGGCTGCCGGGGCGCTGGTAGGCGACCGACAGGCCGTCCAGGGTCTCGGCGCGGACGCGATCCAGCTCCTCGGCCTTGAAGGCGGGGTTCTGGGCGACGTCGGCCATGATCGCCATGGCGGGCTCTGCGTTGTTGGCCGTCACGCTGAGGATCAGGGAGGCGGCCTCCCAGCCCGAGCCGGCCGACAGGTTGGCGCCGAGCGCTTCGGTCTCGCGCGCGACCTGCGTCGCCGAGCGGGTGGCGGTGCCTTCGGTCAGCAGTTCCGAGGTCAGGCTCGACGTGCCGGCCAGGCCGGCGGGATCGGAACTGGCGCCGCCCTTGACGGTGAGGGTCGAGGTGATCAGCGGCAGCTCGCTGGACTTGGCGACGATGACCCGCAGGCCGTTGGCCAGGGTCTTTTCGGCCGGGGTCGGCAACACGGCTGGGATCGGCGCGGCGACCGCCGGGATCTTCTCGCGCTCGGCCTCCGGCGCCAGGGTGGTGATCGGGCCGTCGTACTTGACCGAGGCCACCTTGGGGATCGGCGGCGTGGCGTCCTTCTCGCCGGCCGGGCGGTCCTTTTCGGGCAGATAGTTGATCACGGTGCGGCGATCATCGGCCAGATACTGGCGGGCGACGCGCTGGATGTCGGCGGCGGTCACCGCCTGCAGCTTGGCCAGGCTGGTGTTGGCGGCGGCGGGATCGCCTTCCGTCTGCAGGGCGTAGCCGATGGCGAAGCCGCGACCGTCGATCTCCTCGCGGCGACGCACGGCGTCGGCCAGCAGGCCGGCCTTAGCCTCGGCCAGTTCGGCCGGAGTCACCAGACCATCGCGGACGCGAGCGACCTGGGCGCGCAGCGCGGCCTCGCCCTGGGCCACCGTCTTGCCGCCGGCCATGATGGCGCCGACGTAGAACAGGCCCGGTTGGGCGTTGTTCGGGGCCGACGAGAACACCGACTGGGCGATCTTCTGGTCATAGACCAGGCTGTCATAGAGGCGCGACGACTTGCCGGCTGTCAGGATCGCGTCCAGCACGGCCAGGGCGGGCGCGTCCTTGTCGGCGGCGGCCGGCGCCAGCCAGGTGATGGCCAGGGCCGGCAGCGGGACGTTCGGGCCATAGGTGTTGACCGTCTTGGGCCCCGTGCGGGCAGGCTCGACCGCTGTGACCTTCGGGATCGCGCCGCCGGGCGTGGTCAGCGACCCGAAGTACTTGTCGATCATCGCGTCCAGCTTGGCCTGGTCGAAATTGCCGACGATGATCAGGGCGGCGTTGTCCGGGCGATAGTAGGTGCGGTGGAAGGCGCGCACGTCATCGACGGTGGCCGCGTCCAGCTCCTCTATCGAGCCGATGCCGGGGCGCTGATAGGGGTGGACGGCGAACGACTGCTGCGGGATCGACAGGGCGAAGAAGCGCCCATAGGGGTCGGCCAGGACGCGCTGGCGCAGTTCTTCCTTCACAACGTCGCGCTCGGAGGCGAACACCGCCTCGTCGATGACCAGCGACTTCAGGCGGTCCGACTCGGCCCAGATCAGCCGCTCCAGGTGATTGGCCGGCACCACTTCGTAGTAGTTGGTGAAGTCGTCCCAGGTGGAGGCGTTGTTGAAGCCGCCGACGTCCTCAGTCAGGCGGTCCACCGTCTCGTTGGGCATGTTGCGCGTGGCCTTGAACATCAGATGTTCGAACAGGTGCGCAAAGCCCGAGCGGCCCTGGGGGTCGTCCTTGGAGCCGACGCCGTACCAGACCTGGACCGAAACGTTGGGCGTTGTGGTGTCGCGCGAGGTGAACACCTTCATGCCGTTGGCCAGCACGCGCTGCTGGTAGACGATCGGCGGGACGGCGATCGAGGCGGTCGCGGCCGGCTGGGCCTGGGCCGGGGCGGCCAGGGCGAGCGGCGACAACGCCGTGGTGGACAGGGCCGCGGCCACGAGGGCCAACTTGGCGGTGCGGATCATGCGCGAAAGTCTCCTGAGCGTTTGCGCGGACCCTAGCACCGCCCGCTCGCCGGGAAACCTTACCGACAGTTCATGTAGGGGACGAACGGCCTAGTCGATCAGAAACCGCGCCCGTTGCGCCGGCGTCGGGATCCGGCACTGGTCGTCCTTGCCGAAGATGCGATAGCGGTTGGCCGCGACCCAGTCATAGACCCGGTCGGTCAGGCTGCGAGGCAGGCGATCGATCCAGGCCAGCGGGCGCCACGGTGGGGGCAGCCGCCGCAGCAAGGCGGCTACGGCCTGCGTCTTGCGCAGGGGCTGACCGTGATCGAAGAAGAGGAAGCTTTCCGGCGAGTCGGGGTCGAGGCCGTGGGCGATCGCCAGCCGCCGACCCGCCGGCGACTGGATCGCGGTGAAGCGGATCACCCCGCGACGATCCAGCCTGAGCACTGTCCGCACCACCCCGTCGCAGAGATGGCAGACCCCGTCGAACAGCATCACGGCGTCGGGGGTGTTGGGGTCGGTGATGGTCATCCGCCTTCGCACTCCCGCCGAAGCGCGGCGAGCGACGGGGGGACGGTCCGGCGCATCAGGCTTGAGATCAGGCCGGCCGGAATCGCCAGGGGACCGGCGGCCCACAGGTCATAGGTGACCCGCGTGCGAGCGCCGCCGTTCAGAGGCTCCAGCCGCCAGAAGCCGTCGCAGGCGCGGATGTCGCCGCCGATGCAGGTGAAGCGGATCTCGCGGTCCGGACGCATGGTTACTCGGGCCCTGGATTGCATCGCGGGGAGGAAGAAGCCCCACTTGACCGTGTGCTCACGGATTTCAGAGCCGTCCGGATCGCGGGCGATCACCTTGCAGCGCTTGACCCCGGGGCTCATTCGGGCGGCGCGATCGCAATCCAGGATGACGCGGAACACCACGGATGGCGGCGCGGCGATCTCGATGCTGGCCCGCACCACGCCTCGACCCTGGTCATCGGCATGGGCCTCGACCTGGACGCCGTCGTTGTTCACGGCCCATTCCGACGCCGCGCGCGCGGGCGCGGCGATCGCGAGCAGCAGCAAGGGGAGCAGGGCGAAACGGCGCATGGCGGCGAGGCTAACGCGCTGATGCGACGTTCGTCAGGCCCCCGCGCGGTTCTTCACCAGATCGTCCACCACCGACGGATCGGCCAGGGTCGAGGTATCGCCCAGGCTTCCTAGCTCGTTCTCGGCGATCTTGCGCAGGATGCGGCGCATGATCTTGCCCGAACGCGTCTTGGGTAGGCCCGGCGCCCACTGGATGACGTCGGGCGCGGCGAACGGGCCGATTTCGTGGCGCACCCACAGGATCAGGTCCTTGCGCAGCGCGTCGGTGGCCTCGATCCCCGCCTTCAGGGTCACATAGGCGTAGACGCCCTGGCCCTTGATGTCGTGCGGGTAGCCGACCACGGCGGCCTCGGCGACGGTCTCGTGGGCGACGAGCGCGCTCTCGATCTCGGCCGTGCCCAGGCGGTGGCCCGAGACGTTGATCACGTCGTCCACGCGGCCCGTGATCCAGTAGTAGCCATCAGCGTCGCGGCGGCAGCCGTCACCGGTGAAGTACTTGCCGGGATAGGTCGAGAAATAGGTCTCGAAGAACCGCTGGTGATCGCCATAGACCGTCCGCATCTGGCCCGGCCAGCTGTCGGTGATCACAAGGTTGCCTTCGGTCGCGCCGTCCAGGACCTGACCCTCGGCGTCCACCAGCTGCGGCTTTACGCCCGGCAGCGGCTTGGAGGCCGAGCCCGGCTTCAGGGCGGTGGCGCCGGGCAGCGGGGTGATCAGCATGCCGCCGGTCTCGGTCTGCCACCAGGTGTCGACGATCGGCAGCTTCTCCTTGCCGACCACGCGGTGGTACCAGAGCCAGGCCTCCGGATTGATCGGCTCGCCGACGCTGCCGAGAATGCGCAAGGAGGACAGGTCGTTCTTCGTCACATGCTCATCGCCCTCGCGCATCAGGGCGCGCAGGGCCGTGGGGGCGGTGTAGAAGATTTGGACCTGATGTTTGTCGATCACCTCCCAGAACCGGCTGGGGGTCGGATAGTTCGGCACGCCCTCGAAAATCAGGCTGGTCCCGCCATTGGCCAGCGGGCCGTAGACGACGTAGCTGTGGCCGGTGACCCAGCCCACGTCGGCGGTGCACCAGAACACCTCGCCCGGCTTGTAGTCGAACACCGCCCAGAAGGTCCAAGAGGCCCAGGCCAGATAGCCGCCGGTGGTGTGCAGCACGCCCTTGGGCTTGCCCGTCGAGCCCGAGGTGTAGAGGATGAACAGCGGGTCCTCGGCGTTCATCGGCTCGGGCGGACAGTCGGCCGAGACGGTGTCGCGGACGTCCTGCCAGACGATGTCGCGGCCCGCCTTCAGCGGCACGTCAGCGCCGGTCCAGCGGATCATCAGCACCTTGCCGACCCACGGGCAGTGCGTCAGCGCCTCGTCGATATTGGTCTTCAGCGGCACCCGCCGTCCGCCGCGGCGGCCTTCGTCGGCGGTGATCACGAAGTGCGAGGCGCAGTCCTGGATGCGGCCAGCGATGCTCTCGGGCGAGAAGCCGCCGAACACCACCGAATGCACTGCGCCGATGCGGGCGCAGGCCAGCATGGCGACGGCCGCCAGGGGAACCATCGGCAGATAGATGGTGACGCGGTCGCCCTTGGTGACGCCCTGCGCCTTGAGGACGTTGGCCATGCGGCAAACCTCCTCGTGCAGCTGGCCGTAGGTGAGGGTGTCGGAGGTTCCAGGCTCGTCGCCCTCGAACACCAGGGCCACGTCATCGGCCTTGGCTGGCAGGTGGCGGTCGATGCAGTTGGCCGAGACGTTGAGAACGCCGTCCTCGTACCAGCGGATACGGAAGTCGTCCTTGGCGTAGGAGACGTCCTTGATCTTGGTGGGCGCCTTGATCCAGTCGAGGCGTGCGGCGATGTCGCGCCAATAGCCTTCCGGATCGGCCTCGACGCGGGCCAGCGCCGCGTCATAGGCGGCGGCGTCGATATGGGCGTCTCGCGCCAGATCATCAGGAACCGGAAAGACCTGTCCGTCACTCACCACCGCACTCCCTTATCTTGTTGGCCGCTGGCATAGGCGATGCGCCTTCCTCGGCGCAAGAAGACCAATCGGCTTTCTGATCTGGGCAAGATGACGACCTTGCGCGGGCGGCGTAAAGCTAACGCGTCGCCCTTGTCCGGAGTTTTTCATGCTGCTCGCCCTATCCACCTGGTCCGAGATCGAAACGCGCCTGAAGACCAGCCAGACGGTGGTGGTGCCGATCGGCTCCAACGAGCAGCACGGACCGACGGGCCTGCTGGGCACCGACTGGCTGTGTCCCGAGATCATCGCCCACGAAGCCAGCAAGCGCGCGGGCGACCAGATCCTGGTGGCGCCGACCTTCAACATCGGCATGGCACAGCATCACCTGGCGTTTCCGGGCACCATCTTCCTGCGGCCTTCGACCTTCATCGCCGCGATCGGCGACTGGGTCCGGTCGCTGGGCGCCCACGGCTTTACGCGGATCTATTTCCTGAACGGCCACGGCGGCAACGTCGCCTCGATCGAGGCGGCGTTCTCGGAGATCTACGCCGACTACAGCTTCCGCCAGCAGCGCGCGCCCTTCGCTTTGAAGCTGAAGAACTGGTGGGATCTGGCGGGCGTCAACGCCCTGGCCAACCGGCAATTCCCGACGGGTCACGGCAGCCACGCCACCCCGTCCGAGATCGCAGTGACCCAGTGGGCCTATCCGGAGACGATCAAGACGGCGGCCTATTCGCCTCAGATCGCACCCACGGGGCCGATCCGCGAGGCGCTGGATTTCCGCGCCCGCTACGCCGACGGCCGCATGGGCTCAGACCCCGCCCAGGCGACGCCCGAGAAAGGCGGAGAGCTCGTGAACATGGCGGCCAACGCCCTGATCGAGGACCTGGCGGCCTTTTCGGCGGAGATCGTTCCGCAGTAGTCGCGGGACCGAAACCTCCCCCTTCGACAGGCTCAGGGTGAGGCTCCTCAATGCCCCGGCCGACCCATAGCCCTCATCCTGAGCGTGTCGAAGGACGAGGGCGGCCCCTCAGGCCTCCACCACCCGCCGCGCTAGCGCCGGTTGGCCGTGGCGGGCGGCCATCACCTCGCCGATCACCGCGACCGCCACCTCGAACGGCGCCTTGCCGCCCAGATCAAGACCGATCGGGGCGCGCAGCTTGGTCAGCTCGCGCTCGCCAAGACCCGCCGCCTTCAGCCGTGCGATCCGCTCGGGCAGACGCCGCCGCGCGCCCAGCAGGCCGACATAGGGCGCAGGCGAGGGCAGGGCGGTCATGAGGGCGGTATGGTCCTGCTCCAGGTCATGACCGCACACGGCCACAGCCGTCCAGGCGTCCAGCCCGATGGCGGCGAGGGCGCTCTCCAGCGGTTCGCGGCGATAGGCGACGCCCGGCAGGGGCGGCGGCGCGGCCGGACCCTTGGGGCGTAGCAGGAAGGTTTCGTGGCCTGACTGGGCGGCCAGGCTGGCGATCGCCAGCGCCGTCGGATCGCCGCCGATCACCACCAGGCGCGGGACGGGGTCATAGGCGCGCTCGAACGCGCCTTGCCAGGGGACCTGAGGCTCCTCGGCGCAGATGCGGCGCGCGCCGTCGCTGACCCAGAAGGCGGGCTGGCGCGCGCTCGCAAGGTCGAGAAGGGTTCGGGCCGCCATGTCGTCGGGCGCGATCCGCTCGACCAGGATTTCGATGCGGGCGCCGCACAGCAGACGGATGTCCGGCCAGGGGCTGCCCTCGCCATAGACCAGCCGGCGGGCGATCCCGTCCTCCAGGCAGGCGCGGGCATGGACCTCGACGTCGGCCTCGATACAGCCGCCGGACAGGAAACCCGAGATGAGTCCTTCGCCGAACACCATCTGCGCGCCGACCGGGCGCGGCCCGCCGCCACCCAGGGCGATGATCGTCGCTAGGGCCGCAGGGCCTTTCGAAAGCGCCTGGGCCAAGGCCGGGCGGGCGTCTTCGGCCAAGCCATGCATCGGCCAGGGGGTGTCGGAATGGATCATCGTCATCGTCGCGACTTTAACCCCTCGTCAAGGTTCCAGAAACCGGATGTTCAAACCTTGGCGCGTAGCCTCCCAGTCTGTTGGTGAGTTTCGCGCACGGATGGCGATGTCCATTTCGGTCTCAAAACTGGGTCTGGCGGCCGCACAATTCGGCCTCGACGGCGGGAGCTCGTCCGCGCCGCGCGGCCGCACGCCGGAAGCCGAAGCCCGCGATATCCTGAACATCGCCGCGCGCGCCAAGCTGTCGGTGCTGGACGCCTCGGGCCTGTTTGGCCGCGCTGAGACGCTGTTGGGCGACCTCATTCCGCGCCCCGTTCCGTTCCGTGTGACGATCTCGACCGCCCGCGCCGATCGCGGGCCCGACTTTGTCGAGGCCGAGGCCCGCGCCGCCCTGCGCCGAATCGGCGTCGAACGCGCCGACGCCATCATTGTTCATTCGCCCGCCGAGCTGTTCGGTCCGCATGGCGCGGCGCTCTGGGAGCGTCTGCAGCGCCTGAAGGACCAGGGTCTGTTCGCCAAGGTCGGCGTCTCGGCTCACGCCTCGGACGATCCGGTGGGCGTGGCCCGGCGCTTCAAGCCCGACATCCTGCAGGCCCCGGCCTCGCTGCTGGATCAGCGCCTGCTGGCCGATGGCTCGCTGCAGCGCATCGCCGGCATGGGGATCGAGGTGCACCTGCGCTCGATCTTCCTGAACGGCCTTCTGTTCCTGCCGCCCGATCGCGTGCCCGCCCAGCTGAAGGGCGCTTCGGGGCGTCTGTCGCGCGTGCGCCGGATGATCGCCGAGGGCCGCTCGGACCCGCTGCAAGCCGCGCTGGGCTTTGCCCTGTCGCGTCCTGAAGGGTCGGCCGTGCTGGTCGGCGTCAACTCGGCCGCCGAGCTGTCGGCGGTGGTCGCGGCCGCCTCGAGCCCGCCGCCGGACCTCGACTGGGACGACATGGCGATCGACGATCCGGTCGCGCTCGATCCGCGACGTTGGGTCGCCTAACGCCCTCCTAGAATCACTCTGGACAATAGGCTGCATGGGACGGCGCGCGCCTGTGCGCAGCGCCGTTCAGTGCGCGTTAAGCGTGCCTGTTAAGCTCGTATAAGTTTCTGATTCATCGAGGTTTTATTCTTCTGGCCTAGGGTGGTTTCAACCCACGGAGACGCGTCATGATCCTCGCCGTCCTGCAAGCCCGCATGGGCTCGTCCCGCCTGCCGGGCAAGTCGATGGCCACGCTGCAGGGCGAGCCGATGATCGTCCGGCAACTTGAGCGCCTGCGTGGCGCGCGCTGTCTCTCCAAGATCATTGTCGCCACCAGCCAGGAAACGGCCGACGACGCCTTGGCCGGCTTTCTCGTTTCGCGCGGCTACACGGTTCATCGCGGGGCTGGCGCTGACATTCTGGCGCGTATCGCCCGCTGCGCCGACGCGATCAGCGCCGTCAGCCATGTCGTTCGCCTGAAGGGCGACGCGCCGTTCATGGATCCCGGCGTGGTCGACGACGCGGTGCGCATGGCCCTGGCCAGCGGCGCCGACTACACCTCCAATCGCGTTTATCGGACCTATCCGGCGGGTCTGGAGGTCGAAGTCATCAAGGCGCGCGTCCTGCGTCGGGCCGCCGCCGAAGAGCGCGACCCCACGGCGCGGATTTCGCCGACCGCCGCCATTCGGTCCCAGCCGGAGCGCTGGAGCCAGGCCCATCTGCGCGCCGCGCGTGACTGCTCGCGGCTGGACTGGCGGGTCAAGACGGCCGCCGACCTCGCCTTCGCGCGTTCGGTCTATGACGCGCTTTATCCCAGCGATCCCGATTTCCGCATGGGCGACGTTCTCGACCTGGTCGAAAACCGCCAGGACATCGCCCGCTTCGCCGCCTGAGTTTTTGTAAGCGTCAGTTCCTCTCCCAAAGACTAAAAAAGGGCGTCGTGCGAGACCCGCGCGGCGCCCTTCTTCTGTCCGGTAAGCGGACGCCCTTAATTCCAGGCGCCGTAGGGATCGATCGAGGTCTTGCCCAGCGCCTCGGCCACGGCCGGGTGGGTCAGTTCGCCGTTCAGGACATTGAGACCCCGGGCCAGGTGAACATTGGCCTTCAGCGCGTCCAGGCCCTTGTCGGCCAGGGCCAGGCCGAAAGGCAGGGTGGCGTTGCCCAGGGCCTCGGACGAGGTGCGCGGCGCCGCGCCCGGCATGTTGGCGACGCAATAGTGGACGACGCCGTCGACGGTGTAGGTCGGCTCGGCGTGGGTGGTCGGCTTGCTGGTCTCGAAGCAGCCGCCCTGGTCGATCGAGACGTCGACCAGAACCGAGCCCGGCTTCATCTGCTTGAGGTGCTCGCGTCGGACCAGCTTGGGCGCGGCCGCGCCGGCGGTCAGCACGGCGCCGATCACGACGTCGGCCTTGAGGATCTCTTCCTCCACCGCCCCGAAGGTCGAGTAGCGAGTGAGAATCCGGCCTTGATAGAGGTCGTCCAGCTCGCGCATGCGCGGGATCGAGCGTTCCAGAACCACGACCTCGGCGCCCAGGCCTGCGGCCATGCGCGCGGCGTTGCTGCCGACCACGCCGCCGCCCAGCACGGCCACGCGCGCCGGCGGCACGCCGGGCACGCCGCTGAGCAGAAGGCCCATGCCGCCATTGTGTTTCAGAAGCGTCTCGGCCGCCGAGAACACGGCGATACGGCCGGCGACTTCCGACATCGGCGCCAGCAGCGGCAGGCCGCCCTTGGCGTCGGTCACGGTTTCATAGGCGATGGCCGCGCAACCGCTCTTGAGCAGGCCTTCGGTCTGGGCCGGATCGGGCGCCAGGTGCAGGTAGGTGAAGAGGATGTGACGCGGCTCGAGCTTTTCCCACTCGACCTTCTGCGGTTCTTTGACCTTCACGATCATGTCCGCGCCGGCGAACACCGCGTCGGCGTCGGCGACGATGCTCGCGCCCGCCTTGACGTAGACATCGTCGGCGTAGCCGGCGCCGAGGCCAGCGCCCGACTGGACGATGACGGTATGGCCGTGGCCGACATATTCACGCACGGCCGTGGGGGTAAGTCCGACCCGGTGTTCGCCCGGTTTGATCTCGGAAGGGACGCCAACGCGCATGATGCTTCCGCCAAAAGCGCTTTGAGGCCGATCATGCGCCTCTTTCTTCGCAACTTTCTTGGTGATTTCGATCCCTGCGGGCGCCTTGACGCAGGAATCCTGCGTGTTATGTTCTGATTATGAAGAAAGCCGCCGTGGAACTGGATAGTTTCGACCGGAAGCTCCTCACGGCGCTGCAAAGGCGGGGGCGCGCCAGCTATGTCGAGCTGGGCGAGGCGGTCAGCCTGTCGGAGTCGGCCTGCCTGCGTCGCGTCCGGGCGCTGGAGGAGCAGGGCGTCATCAGCCGCTACGCCGCCGTGATCGACGAGCGGGCCGTGGGCCTGCCGCTCAGCGTGTTCGTGACTGTGACCCTGTCGTCCCAGGCCGAGAGCGCGCTCAGCGCTTTTGAGAAGGCGATCGCCAATGTGCGCGAGGTGGCCGAGTGCTATCTGATGACCGGCGGCTCGGACTATCTGCTGCGTCTGGTCGTCCGCGACGTCGATGATCTGGAGCGTGTCCACGCGCAGGAATTGACGAGGATCCCCGGCGTGGTGCGCGTCAGTTCCAGCATCGCCATGCGCACCGTGGTCAAACGTGTCGAATTGCCGCTGTAGGGATCGATTAACCTTGTCTTGAGCCGTCGTCGCCTATCGTCCGGGTGACATCTAACCGCGTCGGGGGACGAGATGGTTTCGAGACGGCTGCTCTTGGGGGCGCTGGCCGGCATGGCCGCGCCCGCTCTGGCCTTCGCCGAGGGCGACGGGCATGCGCCCAACCTGCTGACCAAGAAGGGTCGGCGCACCGCCAGCGCCCTCAAGCATCAGGCCAGCGACAAGGCCGCTCTCAACAAGGCCATGGCCAGCGTCAAGCCACTGGAGGCCGATCCGGCCCACGCGCCGGAAACCCATGCGCCGCCGCAGGAGGTCTCCCCCGACGAAGCCCTGGGCCGCCTCAAGCACGGCAACGCCATCTTCGCGCGCGGCGGGGCCAACCTGATGCTGCCCAGCCTGATGCGGATCAACGAGCTGTCCAAGGGCCAAAAGCCGTTTGCGATCATCGTCGGCTGCTCCGACAGCCGCGTGCCGCCCGAACTGGTCTTCAACTGCAATCTCGGGGAACTGTTCGTGGTCCGGGTCGCCGGCTCCACCGTAAGCCGCGAGGGGCTGGGCTCGATCATCTATGCGGTCGAGCACCTGGGGGCGCCGCTGATCGTGGTCCTGGGCCACACCAAGTGCGGCGCAGTCGGCGCCGCCGTCGATGTCGCCACCAAGCACGCGCACCTGCACGGCGCGCTGCACGAGATGGTGCTGCCGATCCTGCCCGCCGTCGTGGCGGCCGAAGAGAAGCATCCGGCCGACCTGCAGGACGCCGCCATCCGCCAGAACGTCCGCGACGTCGCCGGCCGGTTGAAGGTGGCCGACGGCGTGCTGGCTGAGAAGCTGGGCGAGGGGCGGCTGAAAATCGTCTCGGCCTGCTACGACCTGGCCACCGGCCTCGTCGCCTTCGACGCCTGACATCGTCATCGCGGCGCCGTTGACCCTCGTCTTCGCTTAGGCTCAAGTCCCCCCGGGGCTGAGCCGAAGGGGAAAGACAATGTCGACGGACGAGACGCCGCCGGAAGGTGGCCGTGACTTCCGCGCGGCTCTGAAAGCTCGCTGGAGCGCTACGCGTGACGCGGTCGCCCAGCATTGGCCCGAATCCCTGAAAGGCCCTGTCGCCCTGGCCTTGGCCGGGGCGCTGGTCGTCGGCTTCGGCGGCGGTTTCGCCGTGGGCAAGGGCGGTCACTTCTTCGGCGGCGGCAAGCCGGCCGGGGCGGAGTCGGTGAAGGGCGAGGCCTGGTCGCTGTTTGGCAAGCCGCGCGGCGCCAACGCGCCCCGTCGCGGCATCCCCAAGCCCGAAGGCTTCGCCGTCTGGCAGACGCGCGTCGACAGCAGCGGTCCCGATCCGCTGGCCTGTATCCGCATGAGCCGGGATTTGGATCCGTCCAAGGCCTATGCCGACTTCGTGCTGGTGTCGCCCGACCTCGGCCGCCAGCCGTCAGTCCGGGTGAAGGGCGACGAGCTGTGCCTGGGCGGGATCGGCTTCACCGACCATCGCATCACCCTGCTCAAGGGCCTGCCCGCCAAGGGCGGCGAGACCCTGGGCGCCAACGCCGACGTCGATTTCACGTTTGGTGAAAAGCCCCCTTATGTCGGCTTCGCCGGCGATGGCGTGATCCTGCCCCGTGAGGAATCCGACGGGGTCGCCATCGAGACCATCAACGTCCAGACCCTGGCCATCGAGGTCTGGCGCGTGCCGGACCGCAACCTTGTCCGCAAGTCGATCAGCGCGCCCGAACCGACCGGCGAGGGCGACTGGGCCGGCGACTA
Organism: Caulobacter vibrioides; assembly: GCA_002280275.1. Classification (GTDB taxonomy): domain Bacteria; phylum Pseudomonadota; class Alphaproteobacteria; order Caulobacterales; family Caulobacteraceae; genus Caulobacter; species Caulobacter vibrioides_A. The sequence continues at coordinate 15,443 of NCDQ01000013.1, forward strand.
TGGCGAGGATTCCGTCGGCGACGACGGCCGTCAGGTCTGGAAGGGCACGGTCCAGGTCACCGGCGGCGCGACTGGCCAGAAGGCGACCACCGTCTTCCCGCTTGGCGCGGTGCTGAAGGACATGAAGGCCGGCGCCTTCGTCATCAAGGCGCGCGACGCCTCGGGCGGCCGCGATCCCGAGGACGGCGACAACAATCCCGCCCAGGCCCGCCGCTGGATCGTGTTCACCGACATGGCGATGCTGGCCTATGACGGATCGGAAAGCCTGGATGTCGTGGTCCGCTCGCTGAAGAGCGCCAAGACGATGTCGGGCGTGCGCGTGGCGCTGGTGGGCGCCGACGGCGAGTCGCTGGCCGAAGCCCAGAGCGACGCCGACGGCCGCGTGCGGTTCCTGCGTCCGTTGCTGAAGGGCCAGGGCGCCGAGCGCGCCAAGATGGTCATGGCCTATGGCGCTCAGGGCGATCTGGCGGTGCTGGATCTGGACCGCTCGCCGGTGGACCTGTCCAAGCAGGGCGTGGGCGGCCGCACCGAGGGCGGAGTTGATGGTCGCAGCGTCGCGGCCGACATCGACGGCTACCTCTACGCCGACCGGGGCATCTATCGTCCAGGCGAGACGGTCCACCTGACGGCGATGATCCGTGACCGGATGGCCAAGGCGGTCAACGACCGCAAGGGCGAGATCATCGTCAAGCGGCCCTCGGGCGTCGAGTTCCGCCGCTATCCGTTCAGCCAGGCCAATGCCGGCGTGGCCTTGGCCGACATCGCCCTGCCGCGCTCGGCGCCGCGCGGGCGCTGGATGGCGGAGCTGCGCATCGAAGGCATCGAGGACGCGACGGGCTCCTTGAGCTTCTCCGTTGAGGACTTTGCGCCCCAGCGCCTGGCCGTCACGGCCACGGGCCAGGAGGCCACGCCGCTGGCTCTCGGCGACACGCGCAAGGTCGATGTCTCGGCCCGCTTCCTCTACGGGGCGCCAGGCGCTGGCCTGCAGACGCAAGGCGAGGCCCGCTTGCGCGCCGACACCGATCCGTTCCCGGCCTACAAGGGCTTTGAGTGGGGCGATCAGGGCAAGCCGTTCGAGGAGAAGTATCTCGACCTCGGCTCCACCGTGACGGACGGCGAGGGCCGCGCGATCCTGTCGGTGGGAACCGGCGATGTCGGCGACACCGCTCAGCCGCTGGTGGCTTCGGTCACCGCCTCGGTGTTCGAGCCGGGCGGCCGTCCGGTCCGCGAGGGGCTGGAGCTGAAGGTGCGGCCCAAGGCCGTCTATTACGGCGTCAAGGTCGAGCAGGGCGAGGCGGGCAAGGGCGATCCGCCCGTCAGTCTCGACCTGATCGCGGTCAACGCCGCCGGCCAGCGCATCGGCGCGACGGCCACCTACACCCTGGTGGCCGAGCGCTGGGACTATGACTGGTTCCAGCAGAACGGGCGCTGGCAGTGGCGGCGCAGCAGCCGCGACGCGATCGTGGCCAAGGCTCAGGTCAATATCGGCGCGGGCCAGCCGGCCAAGATCACCCGCCGCCTGGGCTGGGGCGACTATCGCCTCGAGGTCGAAGGGGCCGATGGGGCCAGGACTGTCACCCGCTTCTCCGCGGGCTGGGGCGCGCCGGCCCGTGAGGGCGAAGCGCCGGATGTCGTCCGCGTCACCGCCGGAACCAAGACCTATGCGCAGGGCGACACGGTCGAGATCACCCTGAAGCCGCCCTATGCGGGTGAGGCCCAGATCGCGGTCGCCACCGATCGCCTGATCGACCTTAAGACCGTCAGCGTCGGCGAGAACGGGACGACCGTGCGCCTGAAGACCTCGGCCGCCTGGGGCGGCGGGGCCTATGTGATGGTCAGCGTGATCCAGCCGCGCGATCCGGTCGCCTCGCCCAAGCCGCGTCGGGCGCTGGGTCTCGTCTATGTCCCGATCGACCCCAAGGGCCGCAAGCTTACGGTCGACCTGGGGACGCCGACCAAGATCGACTCCAAGGCGCCGGTCGAGATCCCGGTGAAGGTGTCGGGCATGGGCCTTGGCCAGAAGGCGCGCATCACCATCGCGGCGGTGGACGAGGGCATCCTGCGCCTGACGCACCAGGAAAGCCCAGATCCGGTGAAGTGGTACTTCGGCAAGCGGGCCCTGACCCTGAACTATCGCGACGACTACGGCCGCCTGCTCGACCCGAACATGGGCGCCCCGGCCAATGTCAATTTCGGCGGCGACGAGATCGGCGGCGAGGGTCTGACGACCACGCCGATCAAGACCGTGGCCCTATGGTCGGGCGTCGTGGAGACCGGCCTGGACGGCAAGGCGGTGGTCAAGCTGCCGGCCGCCGACTTCAACGGCGAACTGCGTATCCAGGCGGTGGCTTGGACCGACACCGCCGTCGGCTCGGCGTCCAAGCCCCTGACCGTGCGCCAGCCGGTGGTGGCGGACCTGAACCTGCCGCGCTTCCTGGCGCCGGGCGATGAGGCCTATGCGACGCTGGAACTGCACAATGTCGAGGGCAAGCCGGGCGCATACACCGCTGAGGCCTTCTCTGCGACCCAGAAGGACTACCCGATCCAGACCCGTCTGGGCTGGGGCGACATCGTGCGCACCACCACCGAGCCGCAGAAGCCGGGCGAGGCCTTCACGCCGGCGTACCCGTTGCTGGCGGGCCTGGCGGCGGGCGATGTGACGATGCAGGTCAGCTATTCGCCGATCCGGGGCTTTGACCCGTCGGCGATCGCGGTGGCGCTGCAGCGCTATCCGTACGGCTGCACCGAGCAACTGGTCTCGACGGCCTATCCGCTGCTGTACGCCCAGACCTTCTCGAACGATCCCAAGCTGAAACGCACCCCGGCGGCCCTAGCCGGCGCGGTGGGCAAGCTGCTGGACCGCCAGACCCTGGACGGGGCCTTCGGTCTCTGGCGGGTGGGCGATGGCGAGGCCGATCCTTGGCTGGGCGCCTATGTCGTCGACTTCCTGCTCGAGGCGAAGGCTCAAGGCGTGGCCGTACCGGACGGGGCCATCGACAAGGCCGTCAACGCGATGCGCCAGGTCAGCCGCCCCGACGGCTGGGCCTCGGTCGCCTACCGCATGGAGTATCCGGGTTGGTGGGCCAGCAACGAGGAAGCCTCCAAGCAGGCCACCGAACGGATGCGCCGCCGCGCCAGCGCCTACGCCCTCTATGTGATGGCCAAGGCCGGCAAGGGGGATCTCGCCCGTCTGCGCTGGTGGCACGACGTGCAGATGAAGGACGAGAACCAGCCGATCGCCAAGGCCTATGTCGCCGCGGGCCTGGCCGGGATGGGCGACAACGCCCGCGCCCGCTCGGCCATGCGCCAGGCGGTCGGGTCGCTGGGCTATCGTGACGAGCTGGACTGGTACCAGTCGACCCTGCGCGACACCGCCGTGCTGACGGCGCTGGCCGCCGAGTCAGGCATGATGGACGTGGCGCGCCAGATGCAGGGACGGCTTGAGAACTCGGTCAAGGACCCTGACGCTCTGAACACCCAGGAGCAGGCGGCCCTGCTGCATGCGGCCAACGCCCTGATCAAGGCCTCGGGCCCGATCTCGATCCAGGCCACCGGCGCCAACCCGCTGCCGCCCGCCGGCGGCGCGCCCCGCTGGGCGGTGGGTAAGCTGGCGGACGCCCGCTTCGTCAATACCGGCAAGGGCGTGCTGTGGCGGACGGTCAGCGTGCGCGGCACGCCGGTTTCGGCTCCGCCGGCCACCGCCAGCGGCCTGTCGGTAGGCAAGCGCCTGCTGTCGATGAGCGGCGCGGCGATCGACCCGGCGACCATCCGCCAGGGCGACCGGATCATCGTTCTGGTCTCGGGCCGCTCGATGCAGGAGCGCTCGGTGGCTCTGGTGGTCGACGACGCCCTGCCGGCCGGGTTCGAGATCGAGACCACCCTGGGCGCAGACGACGCCCAGAACGGTCCGTTCAAGTTCCTGGGCGAGCTGACCGCCGCCGACGTGCAGGAAAGCCGCGACGACCGCTTCATCGCGGCCCTGGACCTGGAGGGGAACAAACCCTTCGCCTTGGCCTATGTGGCGCGGGCGGTGACGCCGGGCTCGTTCTTCCTGCCAGGCGCGGTGGCCAAGGACATGTACCGTCCGGCGGTCGTGGCTCGCTCGGACGCCGCGCGCGCGACCATCGCGCCGGGGCAGTGATGCGTGACGGCCTATCGGCCTTCTTCCCCCTCTGGGGGAGGAGGGCCGCAGGCCCGGAGGGGGCCAGTCGGTGAGGGGTCTGGACGTTTCCGGCGGGGTTCCCCTGACTGGCCCCCTCCGGATGCTGCGCATCCTCCTCCCCCGGAGGGGGAAGACGAGCGGTCGCGTCCCTCGCCTGACCAAGGTCCTCATCGCCATCCTCGCCCTTGAGTTGACCCTCTTCACGCTCAGCGCCGTCTTCCCGCCCGACATGACCCGCGCACGGCAGTCCTCGGCGGTGGTGCTGGACCAGCGCGGCGCGTGGCTGCGGGCCCTGCCGGTCGAGGACGGGCGCTGGCGGATTCGCGCCGACCTGGAACGCACCGACGCGACGTTCCAGAAGCGCCTGATCAAGGTCGAGGACGCCCGGTTCTGGTGGCACCTGGGCGTGGACCCGTTGTCGCTGGTCCGGGCCGTGGGCTCGGCGGTGGTCCAGGGTCGCGTGACGTCCGGCGCCTCGACCCTGACCATGCAGACCGCGCGCCTGCTGGAGCCAAGGCCCCGCACCCTGGGGGCTAAGCTGATCGAGATGGTTCGCGCCGCTCAGCTGGAGTCGCGACTTTCAAAGCGCGAGATCCTGGCCCTGTACCTCACCCTGGCGCCCTATGGGGGCAACCTGGAGGGCGCGCGGGCGGCCAGCCTCAGCTATTTCGGCCATGAGCCGTCCAGCCTGACCGATGGCGAGCAGGCGCTGCTGATCGCCCTGCCGCAGTCGCCCGAGGCTCGCCGCCCGGATCGTCGGCCTGAAGCGGCCAAGGCGGCGCGGCGCGCGGTGCTCGACAAGATGGTCCGAGGCGGCACGATCACTGAGGCCGCCGCCTACGAGGCGCAGAATGAGCCGCTGCCCAGGCGCGCGGCCTTCCCGGCCCTGGCCTGGCACGCGGCCGGTGAGCTGGCGCGCGCTGCGCCCAAGGGCCAGGCCAGCGTGGTCTCGACCCTGGACGCCGACCTGCAGTCACGCCTGGAGCCGATGGCCGCCGCCGTCGCCGCCGCCCAGGGGCCGGACGCCACGGCCGCGATCATCGTGGTGGAGATCCGTAATCGGGCGGTGCGCGCCTCGGTGGGGTCGGCCGGTCGCGACCGGGCCGGCGGCTGGGTCGACATGACCCGCGCCCTGCGCTCGCCGGGCTCGGCCCTGAAGCCGTTCATCTACGCCATGGCCATGGACGATGGCCTTGTGGCCGCCGACACCCAGCTGACCGACAGCGCCACCCGCTTCGCCGACTATCAGCCCGAGAACTTCGACCGGGTGTTTCACGACAAGGTCACGGTGCGCGAGGCGCTGACCCATTCCCTCAACGTCCCGGCCGTCGCCACCCTGGAGAAGCTGGGGCCGGAGGCCTTCGCGGGTCGCATCGAGGCGGCCGGCGCGCATCTGGCGCGGCCCAAGGCGAAGCTGAAGGAAGCGGGCCTGGCCCTGGCGCTGGGCGGTGAGGGGATCACCTGGCGCGACCTCGTGATGCTGTACGCCGCGCTGGGCGACAACGGGATCGCCAAGCCCCTGGCCTGGACGGAGGCCGAGGCGGCCACCCGCGAACGCGCCGGCGGGACGCGGCTGGTGCGGCCCGAGGCGGCGCGGCAGGTGCTGGACATCCTGCGCGAGGCCCCCTCGCCAAAGGGCCGCGCGCCCTCGGCCCTGACCCGGGGCGGGCCGTCTATGGCCTTCAAGACCGGCACCTCGTACGGCTTCCGCGACGCGGTGGCGGCCGGGGTGGTGGGCGGCTATGCGATCCTGGTCTGGACTGGCCGCGCCGACGGCGGCGCGCGCGGGGGTCTGACGGGACGAGACGCGGCCCTGCCCCTGCTGTTCGACGTGGCCGATGCCGTGGGGGCTCAGGGCTCGGCGCCGCGCCCGATCGCGCCCAAGGCCGCGCCCCTGGCGTTGCAGAAGCTGCGGGCGGATGGCGGCGGCCCGCGCCTGATCTTTCCGCCCGACGGGGCGGCGGTGCAGGTCGAGGCCCTGGGCCCCAAGGCCCGAGGGCTCGTGCTCGCCGCCGAGGGCGAGGGGCTGACCTGGTACGTGGAGGGCGCGCCGCTGGACCCTGATCCGGTCAGCGGCCGCGCGATCTGGAAGCCCGCCGCGCCGGGGTTCTACAAGCTCACCGTCGTGGACCGGGAGGGGCGCAAGGCCGCCGCCCGCGTGCGGATCCGGGGTGAATAGGGCTTTAGCCCGGCTGGCCGACCGCGCGCTGGTAGTCTTCCAGGCCTGCGATGCCGACATTGAGGTCGTTCACCAGACCGTCGGCCAACGAATAGACCCAGCCATGCACCGCCAGGGATTGGCCGCGCGCCCAGGCGTCCTGGACGAAGACGTCCGAGGCGACATTGCGCACCTGCCGCGTGACGTTCAGCTCGGTCAGGCGATCAAGGCGCGCGCGCTCTTCCGGGATCGCCTCCAGCTCGTGGCGATGCTCGGCATGGACCTCGCGGATCGGGTGCAGCCAGTGGTCGACAAGGCCCCGGCGCTTGCCGTCGATGGCCGCCGCCACCCCGCCGCAGCCGTAGTGGCCGACGACCATGATGTGCTTGACCTTCAGGACGTCGACCGCGAACTGCAGCACGCTCAGATAGTTGGCGTCCTGGGGCGGGGCGAGGTTGGCGACGTTGCGGTGAACGAACAGCTCGCCGGGATCGAGACCCACGATCTCGTTGGCCGGCACGCGGCTGTCGCTGCAGCCGATCCACAGATATTCCGGGCTCTGCTGATTGGCGAGGCGCTTGAAGAACTCGGGATCGACCGCGGTCTTGCTCTTCGACCAGGCGGCGTTGTTGGCTTTCAGATCCTCAAGCATCTAGCGCTCCGGGTGATGGTCGGGGTGGGCGGCGGCGATGGCCGGATGCGCCCGGGCGTGGGCGGCGGCGGCCTCGATGGCCGGGAACGGCGACAGGTCGATGTTGAACTCCGGCCAGGTGGCCATGGTCGCCATCATCACCTGCATCCACAGCA
>NCDQ01000294.1 GCA_002280275.1 Caulobacter vibrioides
GAACACCGTCCAGCAACGCATCAGCACCGGCAAGAAGATCGGCAGCGCCAAGGACAACGGCGCCATCTGGGCGACCGCCAAGAACCAGTCGGCCACCGCCAACAGCATCAACGCCGTCAAGGACTCGCTGCAACGCGGCCAGTCGACGATCGATGTGGCCCTGGCCGCCGGCGACACCATCACCGACCTGCTGGGCAAGATGAAGGAAAAGGCGCTCGCGGCGTCGGACACCTCGCTGAGCACCGCCTCGTTCAACGCCCTGAAAGCCGACTTTGAGTCGCTGCGCGATCAGGTGACTAAGGCCGCGACGAACGCCAAGTTCAACGGCGTCAGCATCTCTGACGGCACGACCACCAAGCTGACCTTCCTGGCCAACTCGGACGGTTCGGGCTTCACCGTCAACGCCAAGACCCTGACCCTGGAGGGCCTGGGCCTGACGACCGGTTCGACCTTCGCCGACGCCGCTGCGGCTAAGGGGATGATCACCACCGTCAACACCGCGCTGCAGACGGCGACCAACAAGCTGGCCTCGCTGGGCACAAGCTCGACGGGTCTGGACACCCACCTGACCTTCGTCGGCAAGCTGCAAGACAGCCTGGACGCCGGCGTCGGCAATCTGGTGGATGCGGATCTGGCCAAGGAAAGCGCCAAGCTGCAGTCGCTGCAGACCAAGCAGCAGTTGGGCGTTCAGGCGCTGTCGATCGCCAATTCGTCCAGTTCGGCGATCCTCAGTCTTTTCCGATAGGCTGACGACCGGTCGGGCGGAAGGCTCTCAATCATAGACTCAAGAGCGTCACTGACGCCGAAGCTGGTTCCTGCTTTCGGCGCCATACGCCGCCGATCCGCCTCAACGGTTGCGGCGTTAGACTTTGAAAGGGGCGGACCGCTGGGTCCGCCCCTTTTTTCCGTGAAGCCCCAATGGCCTTCCAAGCGCGGAGCGCGCCACGCCCCCCTAGATCGGGGGCGCGGGTTATGACAACGTTGTCGATGCGGCATGTGGCCGTCGAAAGAAAAGAGTTGGGGAGTATGAACACCAAGACCCTTTGCGTCGCCCTCTTGGCGTCCACCTTCCTGGCCGGCGTCGCGTCGGCCGAGAGCACGGCTCAATCCACCGCCCAGCCGGCCAAGTGGCCCGCCGCCAAGAGCCAGGGTCTCATTGATCCGGCGACAGAAGCCTTCGTCGACTCGGTGCTGGCCAAGCTGACCCTGGAAGAGAAGGTCGGCCAGCTGATCCAGGCCGATATCGGCTCGATCAAGCCCGAGGACCTCAAGACCTATCCGCTGGGCTCGATCCTGGGCGGGGGCAGCTCGCCGCCGCTGGGCGCGCCGGACCGCTCGCCGCAGAAGCCGTGGGTCGATACGGCCAAGGCCTTCCGCGAGGCGGCGGCGCAGCGCGTGGGCGGGACCCATGTGCCGCTGATCTTCGGCATCGACGCCGTGCACGGCAACAACAACGTCGTCGGCGCGACCCTCTTCCCGCACAATATCGGCCTGGGCGCGGCGCGTGATCCCGAGCTGATCCGCCGCATCGGCAAGGCTACGGCGCTGGAGACCTCGGCCGCCGGCTTCGACTGGGCGTTCGGCCCGACCCTGGCCGCGCCGCGCGACGACCGCTGGGGCCGGACCTATGAAGGCTATTCCGAAGATCCGGCCATCATCCGCCAGTACGGCGGCGAGATGATCCTGGGCCTGCAGGGCGCCGTGGCGCCGTTCACCGGCGGCAAGGGCGGGGTGATCCAGCAGGGCCTCGTCGCCGCCAGCGCCAAGCACTTCCTGGGCGACGGCGGCACCGATAAGGGCGTCGACCAGGGCGACACCCAGGTCTCCGAGGAGGAACTGGTCCGCATCCACGCCCAGGGCTATGTGCCGGCCATCAACGCCGGCGCCCTGACCATCATGGCCTCGTTCAACAGCTGGAACGGCCAGAAGATGCACGGCAACAAGAGCCTGCTGACCGACGTGCTGAAGGGCAAGATGGGCTTCGACGGCTTCGTCGTCGGCGACTGGAACGGCCACGGCCAGGTTCCCGGCTGCAAGCCGACCGACTGTGCGCAGTCGATCAACGCCGGCCTCGATATGTTCATGGCCCCGACAGCTGGAAGGCGCTGTACGACAACACCCTGGCCCAGGCGAAATCAGGCGTGATCCCGATGGCCCGCATCGACGACGCCGTGCGCCGCATCCTGCGGGTCAAGGCCAAGATGGGTCTGTTCCAGGCCAGCCGTCCCCATGAAGGCCGCGAGGGCGTGATCGGCGCGCCCGAGCACCGCGCCATCGCCCGCGAGGCGGTCCGCAAGTCGCTGGTTCTGCTCAAGAACGACGGCGTTCTGCCGGTCAAGAGCTCGGCCAATGTGCTGGTCGCCGGCTCGGGCGCCGACGATATCGGCAAGCAGTCGGGCGGCTGGACTCTGTCGTGGCAGGGCACAGGCAACACCAACGCCGACTTCCCCAACGCCGACTCGATCTGGACCGGCGTGAAGTCGGCGGTCGAGGCCGGCGGCGGTCGCGCGATGCTCAGCGTCGACGGCAAGTTCGACCAGAAACCGGACGTGGCCATCGTCGTCTTCGGTGAAAATCCGTACGCGGAAGGTGTCGGCGACCTGAAGACCTCGCTCGAGTATCAGCCGGGCGACAAGGCCGACCTCGCCCTGCTCAAGCGCCTGAAGGCCCAGGGCGTGAAGGTGGTGTCGGTGTTCCTGACTGGGCGTCCGCTGTGGGTGAACCCCGAGATCAACGCTTCGGACGCCTTCGTGGCCGCCTGGCTGCCGGGCTCGGAAGGCGCAGGCGTGGCCGACGTGCTGATCGGCGACAAGGCCGGCAAGCCGCGTCACGACTTCCAGGGCAAGCTGTCATTCAGCTGGCCCAAGACCGCCGCCCAGTTCCGCCTGAACAAGGGCGACAAGGGGTATGATCCGCTGTTCGCCTACGGCTATGGCCTCTCTTACGCCAAGCCGGGCAAGGTTGCGCGCCTGTCCGAGGTTTCCGGCGTCACGGCCCAGGCCGACAACGTCGTGAACTACTTCGTCGGCGGCAAGACCCCGGCGCCGTTCGCGTTCAAGGCCTCGCCGTCGTCGAGCGTGCAGATCGCGCCGGTCGACGCAGGCAACGTCCAGGAGGCCGGCCGCCAGGTCACCTTCGCCGGCGACAAGCCCGGCAAGCTGTCGATCGTCGGCGACAAGCTCTTGGACCTGTCGTTCCAGACCAACGCCGACATGGCGCTGAGCTTCGCCTATCGCCTGGACACTGCGGCGACCGGGCGCGTGAGCCTGGCCATGGGCGCGGGCCGCCTGGACGTCACCCCGCCCGCCGGTTCGCCGACCGGGCAGTGGGCCAGCGTCAAGATCCCGCTCAAGTGCTTCCAGGCCGCTGGGACGGACGTGACCAAGGTCACCGCGCCGTTCGAACTGGCCTCGACCGGCGCCTTGCAGGTGTCGATCGCCGGGGTGAAGCTGACCGCCGATCCGGCCGGGGCGGTCTGCCCGGCCAAGGCGCAGTAGCGGTGAGCGAAGAGGGCGGGGGCGCGGCGAGACCTCTGCGGCCGTTTCCCCGCCCGTCAGCCGGGCCAATCGGCCCGGCGTCAGACCGCGAGCTCTCGTCTTCTGTCTT
>NCDQ01000014.1 GCA_002280275.1 Caulobacter vibrioides
GACCCGCCGCGACAGCCTGCCCGTCGCCGATCTGATGGACATCCTGCGCGCCCGCGCGCCGCACCGCGCCCCGGGCACGGCGATCTTCCTGACCTCGGACCCGGACATGACGCCCGTCGCCCTAATGCACAACCTCAAGCACAACAAGGTGCTGCACGAGCGCAACGTCATCCTGACGGTTCGCACCGCCGAGACGCCGCGTGTCGCCGAGGAGGACCGGGTCAAGATCGAGAAGGTCAACGACGACTTCAAGAAGGTCGTGGTCAACTACGGCTTCATGGAAAGCCCGAACATCCCCAAGGCCCTGGCGGTCTGCCGCAAGCAGGGCCTGAAGTTCGACATCATGGCCACCAGCTTCTTCCTGGGACGCCGCTCGATCGTGCCGTCGGCCAACAGCGGCATGCCGCTCTGGCAGGACCGCCTGTTCATCTACCTGATGAAGAACGCCGCCAACCCGACGGACTTCTTCAAGATCCCGCCCGGCCGCGTGGTCGAGCTGGGCGCCCAGGTCACGGTCTAGGCGATGGAAACGGCCCTGCGGATTCTCGGCGACGGTCTGTCGATCGCCGCCCTGACCATCATCGCCACCACCGCCCACGGCGCGTGGAAACGGATCCCGGCAGGGACGAGCGTGCCGATCGTCTGGACCCGCGAGGGCAAGCCCGCGCTGCGGTTCAACAAGGCCGTGGGCCTGCTGTGGATCCCGGTCGCCGCGATGGCGATCATCTTCGCCTTCACCCTGTCGGGCACGACCTTCCGGGCGGAAGGGCTGGAGGCGGTGATGGTGTTCTGCGTGCGCGCCACCCTCGGGGCCGTGCTGGCCATGGCCCAGCTGTTCCACCTGCGCTCGGTCATCAAGACCTTGCAGGACGAGGGCCAGGTCTAGGGCCCCTATTAACGCTTGACCCGCGCGGTCTTTCGCCGTTGAAGGCGCGCGACTTTGTGTTTCTCTCCGAAAGGACCCTCTCATGGCCGACAAGCCCGTGAAGAAGGTCGTGCTCGCCTATTCGGGCGGTCTCGACACCTCGATCATCCTCAAGTGGCTGCAGACCGAGCATAACGCCGAGGTCGTGACCTTCACCGCCGACCTTGGCCAGGGCGAAGAGATCGAACCGGCCCGCGCCAAGGCCCTGGCCGCCGGCGTCAAGCCCGAGAACATCTTCATCGAGGACGTCCGCGAAGAGTTCGTGCGCGACTACGTCTTCCCGATGTTCCGCGCCAACACCGTCTATGAGGGCCAGTACCTGCTGGGCACCTCGATCGCCCGCCCCCTGATCGCCAAGAAGCAGATCGAGATCGCCCGCAAGACCGGCGCCGACGCCGTCAGCCACGGCGCGACCGGCAAGGGCAACGACCAGGTCCGCTTCGAGCTCGGCTATTATGGCCTCGAGCCCGACATCACCGTGATCGCCCCCTGGCGCGAGTGGGACTTCAAGTCCCGCGAGGCCCTGCTGGACTTCGCCGAGAAGCACCAGATCCAGATCACCAAGGACAAGCGCGGCGAAGCGCCGTTCAGCGTCGACGCCAACCTGCTGCACTCCTCGTCCGAAGGTAAGGTGCTGGAGGACCCGGCGGTCGAGGCTCCCGAGTTCGTCCACATGCGCACGATCGCGCCGGAAGACGCGCCCGATAAGCCGACCATCATCACCATCGACTTCGAGAAGGGCGATCCGGTCGCCATCGACGGCGTGGCGATGAGTCCGGCCACCCTGCTGACCAAGCTGAATGAACTGGGCCGCGACAACGGCGTCGGCCGTCTCGACCTGGTCGAAAACCGCTTCGTCGGCATGAAGTCGCGCGGCGTCTACGAGACCCCCGGCGGCACGATCCTGCTGGCCGCCCACCGCGGCATCGAGAGCATCACGCTGGACCGCGGCGCCATGCACCTGAAGGACGAGCTGATGCCCAAGTACGCCACGCTGGTGTACAACGGCTTCTGGTTCACGCCCGAGCGCGAGATGCTGCAGGCCGCCATCGACTACAGCCAGGACAAGGTCACCGGCCGCGTCCGCGTGAAGCTGTACAAGGGCAATGTCACGGTCATCGGCCGCGAGAGCCCCTACAGCCTCTACGACCAGGACCTGGTGACCTTCGAAGAAGGCAAGGTCGCCTACGACCACCGTGACGCCGGCGGCTTCATCAAGCTGAACGCCCTGCGCCTGCGGGTCCTGGCCAAGCGCGACAAGCGCGGCTAGGCGGCACGCTGAGGCCAAGGGCTTGAAGGGCGTCGCGGGGAGACTCGCGGCGTCCTTTTTCTATGGGCGATGTCTTTTCGGAGCGCGCATCGCTATGGCTAGCTGATATGTCAGAGGAGGGTCTGGAGCGATGACACCGGCAAGAGCCTGCAAGTTGGGCGTTGCGTCCATTGTGTTGGCGCTCTCGATCAGCGCCGCCGCCTCGGCCCAGACCGCCCAGGCTTCGCCGCCTGAGCCGTCAGGCTTTGCAAGCCAGGCTGACGTCCAGGCCCAGCTGCGCGAAATGCTCGGCGCGATGAAGCCCGATCAAGGCTTCGCCTGGCGCCCGCTGGTCCGCGACGGGGCCAATGTGGCGGCGATCGAAATCTGGAAGAAGCCGGGCCGTCCCGCCGTGCACCCGAGCGAGGCGGAATACGCGATTGTACTGGAGGGGGCGGGCGTCCTGCTTTCTGGCGGCGTCCTCATCGATCCGGCGGCCCGCAATGCGGGGCTGGTCGAGGGAAGTCGTATCGAGGGCGGCGCGACACGCCCTCTTGCCCCGGGCGACGTCATCCTTGTCCCCGCAGGCGTTCCGCACTGGTTCGGCGTTACCGGCGAGCGGCTGGTCCTTTTGGGGATCAAGCTGCCAGGCGGGAAATAGCCACCGCTCAAACCCGATTGTAGGGATACCGGCGAGGATCATCCGCTGAAAGAACCGGCCTTCGACCGCGAGCAGTCGAAGGCCGCCCGTTGCGCTCGGCGCGCTTTTGCTGCATCTGCGGCGGGTCACTAAGGACCCGGCCAGACCGGGTGGCTACCCCGGGCGCCGATCCCTCGGGAAACTCTGCGGACCCCGCCCCAGGCGTGGGATCGGCTTGATCGATAGACTGCCCCCTCCATGACCCTTCTTGCGTCGGCGCGTCAGCAGTGGCTCGCCAACCCGCGCCGCGATCTGCTGGCCGGCACTGTCGTCGCCCTGGCCCTGATCCCGGAGGCCATCGCCTTTTCCATCATCGCCGGCGTGGATCCCGCCGTGGGGCTCTACGCCTCGTTCCTGATCGCCGTGACCATCGCCTTGGTGGGGGGGCGACCCGCCATGATCTCGGCGGCCACTGGAGCCATGGCGCTGGTGATGGTCACGCTGGTGCGTGATCACGGGCTGGAATATCTGTTCGCCGCCTCGCTGCTGTGCGGCGTGTTCCAAATCCTTATCGGCCTGCTGAAGTTGGGCCGTTACATCAAGTTCGTCTCTCGCAGCGTGATGACGGGCTTCGTCAATTCGCTGGCCATCCTGATCTTCCTGGCCCAGACGCCCGAGCTGATCGGCGCCAACTGGCAGACCTTCGCGATGGTCGGGGCAGGCCTGGCGATCATCTACGGCTTTCCTCTGGTCACCAAAGCCGTCCCTTCGGCCCTGGTCGCGATCATCGTTCTCAGCGCCTTCGCGATCTTCACCGGCCTGGAGGTTCGCACCGTCGGCGACATGGGCGAAATGCCCTCCAGTCTTCCCGCCTTCCACCTACCGGCCGTGCCGCTGACCTGGGAGACACTGAGGATCATTGCGCCGGTCTCGGCGACCCTGGCCTTTGTGGGCCTGCTGGAATCCCTCCTGACCGCCAACCTGCTGGACGACATCACCGACACGCCCTCGGACAAGGATCGTGAGACGCGCGGTCAGGGCGTCGCCAACATCGTCTCATCCCTGTTTGGCGGCATGGCGGGCTGCGCGATGATCGGCCAATCGATCATCAATGTGACCTCCGGCGCGCGCGGTCGTTTGTCGACCCTTTGGGCCGGCCTGTTCCTGTTGTTTCTGATCCTCGTGCTCCAGGACTGGGTCGCCAAGATTCCCATGGCGGCCTTGGTGGCCGTGATGATCATGGTCTCGGTGGGCACGTTTGACTGGAAGTCCGTTTTGAACCTGCGCGCAACGCCGCCGCAGTCTTCCGTCGTGATGATCGCCACCACCCTGACGGTCGTTCTCACCCACGACCTGTCCAAGGGCGTCGTTCTGGGCGTGATCCTCTCGGCGATCTTTTTCATGCGCAAGGTCGGCAAGACCCTGGCGGTGACCGAGATCGAAACGCCCGAAGATGGGGTGTTACGCTACAAGGTCTCCGGTCAGTTGTTCTTCGCCTCGGCGGACCTGTTCGCCGCCAGTTTCGAGCATCACGGCCATCCCACGCGTGTGGAGATCGACATGTCCGACGCGCACCTGTGGGATCTGACGGGCGTGGCGGCGGTGGATAAGGTGGTTTACCGCTATCGGCGGCAAGGCGCTCAGGTCCAGGTGATCGGCATGAACGACGCCAGCCAGACCCTGGTTGATAGGGTCGGAAAGTCCGACAAGGCCCATCTGCCCGCGGGCGGCGGCGCCCACTGATCGGGCGTGTTTCTCACACCCGATTGTACGGATACCGGTCGCGTATCATCCGCTGAAAGAACCGGCCCTTCGACCGCGAGCGGTAGAACGCCGCGCTGATCCGTTCGGGCACGCCGACATAGACGTATTCGTCGCCGTCGTGGAACGTGACGAACAGCTTGCCGTGTTCGGGGGTGTAGTCGATCGCGGCGATCGCCGTGAAGTCCACTCGCATGGCGCAAAGCCTCCGCGGATGAGGATCGTCATCGGGAAAAGCGAGCGAAGCCGGGCGAGGTTCCAAAGGCTCCGCGCCCGGGCGATGGCCGTCGCCCCGAACAACGATCTGGCGCGCAAGCCCATACGCCTCGCGGGAGGGGATGCCAAGACGCGCCAAACCCGACTAGGGTCGGCCCTTACGCGGCCCGGGGAGGCCGTTCGGAGGGAACAAACACATGCAACAATCCCATGCGCTGGTGGCGATCGTCACCCTGGTTTCGCTGCTGGTCTATGTCTGGATGATCATGCGGATCGGCGGGGCGCGCCGTCGCACCGGTATCGACGCCCCGGCCATGACCGGTGATCCGGAGCTGGAGCGACACCTGCGCGTCCAGGCCAACACCGTCGAGTGGCTGGTCATCTACCTGCCCTCGCTGTGGCTGTTCGCGATCTACTGGAACGACCTGTTCGCCGCCGCCGCCGGGGTTGTCTGGATCATCGGCCGCATCCTCTACGCCCTCGGCTACGCCGCCGACGCCAAGAAGCGCGAGCTGGGCTTCGTCATCCAGATGCTGGCGACCGCGGTGCTGCTGTTCGGCGCCCTGGGCAAGGCGATCTACGTCTATGCGGTCGTCGGGGCATAGCGCCCGATCGGCCTTCCGTCCTCATCATCCCAGAAGCCTCAGTGAGGCTCTCTGGGATGATACATCAGGGGACGGGTCCTAAGCCGCCTTCACCGCCGAGGCGATCGACTTGACGACCTTTTTCACCAGGGCCGGGTCGTCGCCTTCGGCCATGATGCGGATCAGCGGCTCGGTGCCCGAGGCGCGCACGACGATACGGCCCGCGCCGTTCAGCTGGGCCTCGCCGTCGGCGATGGCTTCCTTGACCGCCGCGGCCTCCAGCGGCTTGCCGCCGGCGAAGCGGACGTTTTCCAGGAGCTGCGGGACCGGCTCGAACTGACGGCCCAGCGCGCTCATCGGCTTGTCGGTCTCGACCATGACGGCCAGCACCTGCAGGGCCGCGATCAGGCCGTCGCCCGTGGTCGAGAAGTCCGACAGGATCAGGTGGCCCGACTGCTCGCCGCCGACATTGAAGCCGCCCTCGCGCATGCGCTGCATGACGTAGCGGTCGCCCACAGCGGTGCGCTCCAGCGACAGGCCCAGGGTGTTCAGCTGGCGCTCGAGGCCGAGGTTCGACATCACCGTGGCCACGACGCCGCCGCCCTTCAGGGTCCCGGCCTTGTGCGAGGCTGCGGCGATGATCGCCATGATCTGGTCGCCGTCGACGACCACGCCCTTCTCGTCGCAGATCACCAGTCGGTCGGCGTCGCCGTCCAGGGCGATGCCGATGTCGGCGCGGTATTCGCGCACCATCTTGGCCATGGCCTCGGGATGGGTGGAGCCGCACTCCTCGTTGATGTTGGTGCCGTCGGGCGTGACGCCCAGGCTGATCACCTCGGCGCCCAGCTCGTAGAGGGCGGTCGGAGCCACCTTGTAGGCCGCGCCATTGGCGCAATCGATGACGATCCGCAGGCCCGACAGGTTCAGGTGACGCGGGAAGGTCGCCTTGACGATCTCGACGTAGCGCGCCTGGGCGTCGTCGATCCGCTTGACGCGGCCCAGTTCGCGCGGGGCGGCCAGGCCCTCTTGCAGGCCCTGGTCCATCAGCGCCTCGATGCCCAGCTCCTGGGCGTCCGACAGCTTGTAGCCGTCAGGACCAAACAGCTTGATGCCGTTGTCGGCGAAGCTGTTGTGGCTGGCGCTGATCATGATGCCGAGGTCAGCGCGCATCGAGCGGGTCATCATGGCCACCGCCGGGGTGGGCAGCGGGCCGAACAGGCGCACGTCCAGGCCCACGCTGGTCAGGCCCGCCACCAGGGCCGGCTCGATCATGTAGCCCGACAGGCGGGTGTCCTTGCCGATCACCACGAGGTGGCGACGCTCGTCCTGCGAGCGGAACAGCTTGCCGGCCGCCAGTCCGACGCGCAGGGCCACCTCGGCCGTCATCGGATGCTTGTTGGCCTGGCCCCGGATGCCGTCGGTGCCGAAATAGGCGCGCTTGCTCATGGTCGTGCTGTCGTCTCTTTAGGGTCGTGCTTCGGACGCGAAACGATCCGAAATGCAGATTTATGCGATGCGGTCTTTAGCCAGTGCTAAAGGCGCCTCACGTAAATTCGCGTGTCGGTAGGCATAATCCTGTCGGCGCGTTCTACAAGGGATCATGGCCCATGTGCGGCATTATCGGCATCGTCGGAAAAGAACCCGTCGCCGACCGGCTGATCGAGAGCCTCAAGCGGCTCGAGTATCGCGGCTATGACTCCGCCGGCGTCGCGGGCGTGGTCGATGGGACGGTTCAGCGCCGTCGCGCCCAGGGTAAGATCAAGGCTCTGGAAGCCGTATTGGCCGATGAGCCGCTGACGGCGACCACGGGCATCGGCCACACCCGCTGGGCCACCCACGGCGCGCCGAACGTGCGCAACGCTCACCCGCATACCGCCGGGCGCGTCACCCTTGTGCACAACGGCATCATCGAGAACTTCGCCGAGCTGAAAGCCGAGCTGGCCGCCGCCGGCCGCACCTTCGAGAGCGACACCGACACCGAGGTCATCGCCCAGTTGATCGACGTGGCGCTGGCCAAGGGGCTGGCGCCGCTCGACGCCTTCAAGGCCACGCTGGACCGCCTGACCGGGGCCTACGCCCTGGCGGTGCTGATCCAGGGCGAGGCCGACTTAATCCTGGGCGCGCGTCGCGGCAGTCCCTTGGTGGTCGGCGAAGGCCAGGGCGAGATGTTCCTGGGCTCGGACGCCTTGGCCGTCGGTCCGTTCACCAACCGGGTGATCTATCTGGAGGAGGGCGACTATGTGGCCCTCGACCACGACAGCCGCCGCATCTTCGACGCCTCAGGCGCGCCGGTCGAGCGGCCTGTGCGTGTGGTGCCGACCTCGTCGGTCATGCTGGAGAAGGGCAACTACCGGCACTTCATGGAAAAGGAGATCCATGATCAGCCCGAAGGCTGCCAGCGGACGATCGCGGCCTATGTCGACACCCTGACCTCCAAGGCGGCTGTGCCGGGCGACATCGACTTCGCCACGCTGGAACGCATCCAGATCGTCGCCTGCGGCACCTCGTATATCGCCGGCGTCATCGGCAAGTATCTGATCGAGCAACTGGCCGACCTGCCGGTCGACGTCGAGATCGCCTCGGAGTTCCGCTATCGCACCCCGGCTCTGCGGCCCGGCTCGCTGGTCGTGGCCATGTCGCAGTCGGGCGAGACCGCCGACACCCTGGCGGCGCTGCGCTACTGCAAGGCCAAGGGCATGAAGAGCGCGGTGGTGGTCAACGCCACCGAGTCGACCATGGCCCGCGAGGTCGATGTCGTCTGGCCGATCCACTGCGGTCCCGAGATCGGCGTGGCCTCGACCAAGGCCTTCACCGCCCAGGTCAGCGTGATGATCGCCCTGGCCATCGCCGCCGCCAAAGCGCGCGGGACGATCGACGCCGCCGAGGAGCAGCGTCTCGTCAAGGTTCTGCTGGAGGCTCCGCGCCTGATCGCCGAGGCCATCGGCCTGGAAGACGCCATCAAGGAGATCGCCGCCGACGTCGCCAAGGCGCGTGACGTGCTCTATCTGGGCCGCGGTCCGATGTCGGCGCTCGCCCTGGAAGGCGCGCTGAAGCTGAAGGAAATCAGCTACATCCACGCCGAGGGCTACGCCGCCGGCGAGCTGAAGCACGGCCCGATCGCCCTCGTGGACGACCAGACCCCGATCGTCATCCTGGCTCCCTATGACAGCTATTTCGAGAAGTCGGCCTCGAACATGAGCGAGGTGATGGCGCGCGGCGGTCAGGTGATCTTCATCACCGACACTGAAGGCGTGAAGCACGCGCCGGCCGGCGCCAAGGTGGTGGTGACGGCCCCGGCCTCCGACCCGCTGGTCTCGACCCTGGTGATGTCGGCCCCGATCCAGCTCTTGGCCTACCACGTCGCCGTGGTGAAGGGCGCGGACGTCGACCAGCCGCGCAACCTGGCCAAGTCGGTGACGGTGGAGTAGCGGGCCGCCCATGCTATCTTCCGCCACGCGGAGGAGGATGACATGTCGATCCTGATGACGCCGATCGGGCGGGTCGAGGGCGGACGCGCCGTTCCCGAGGACGACGACTGGGGCGATAGCCGCGCCCGGATCGTTCTGGATCCCGCGCGTTTCGACGACGAGGCGCTGCTGGGTCTGGACACCTTCAGCCACGCCGAGGTGATCTTCGTTTTCGATAAGGTCGGCGACGATCAGATCGTCACGGGCGCGCGCCATCCGCGCGGCAACACCGATTGGCCGCGCATCGGCATCTTCGCCCAGCGCGGCAAGAACCGGCCCAACCGGATCGGCGTCACCGTCTGCGAGATCGTCTCGGTCACGGGCCGGGTGCTGGAGGTGCGCGGGCTGGACGCCATCGACGGCACGCCCGTGCTCGACATCAAGCCGGTGATGAGCGGCTTTGCGCCGCGCGGACAAATCCGCGAGCCCGACTGGGCCAAGGCGATCATGGAGCAGTACTGGTGAGCACGGGCCTCGTCGCCTCCCGGGCCGGCGTCGACGAGGCGCCGACCATCGCCAACCTGATGCAGTTCTATCTCCACGACTTCTCAGAGCTGTGGTTCGACCGCGAGATCGAGGGGGAGCTGGGTCCCGACGGGCGCTACACGGACTATCCCGGCCTCGAGACCTACTGGCGCGATCCCGCCCGCGAGGCCTGGCTATTTCGGATCAAGGGCCTGCCGGTGGGGTTCGCGCTGGTCAACGACATCGCCCACTCGCACGCCCCGATCGACCGGGCGGTGGCCGAGTTCTTCGTCGTGCGCAAGCATCGCCGACGCGGCGTGGGCCTGGCCGCCGCCCATGCGCTGTTCGGCTCGGCCTGGGGCGTTTGGGAGGCGGCGACGGTTCGTCGGAACGTCGGCGCGCGGGCCTTCTGGCGGAGAGCGGCCGAGACCTATCCGGGCGTGCGGGATGTGGTCGAGGAAGACCGCCAAGACGCCCGTTGGGACGGCGCGGTGCTGACGTTCCGCGTGGGCTAGCGCATTTTTCGAGCGAAGCAGTTCCGGTTCGCGTGAAGAAAAATGCGCCAAAACAAAAGATTAGAGCTCACGGCCTGACGCAGTCAGGTCGTGAAATGCTCTAGCGTTTACGCAGTTCGGGACAGGCGTCGGGTTCGGCGGTCCAGCTGACGCTGGCGACCTTCCAGGCGCCCTCGGTCTTGGCCAGGGTGAAGACATTGACGCCGCAATGGACGGTCTTGCCCTCGCGCGTGATCTCGAACGGGCCCGTGACCGTCGCCAGGGCCCCGCGCCGCACGACGACGGGCGACCACATCCATTCCTTCAGTCCGGGCGCGACCTTCTTGCCGAAGCTGTCCTCGAAGCCGAACCGGCGAACATCGACCGTACCGTCGGGCTTGGTGGACAGAGCCATCATCGGAATATTGGGCAGGGCGGCGGCGCGCATGGCGACCGGGTCGGCGGCTTCGAGGCCGTCGAAGAAGGCCTGGGTCGTGGCGAGCACGGCCTTGTCCTCGGCGTCTGCGGGAGCGGCCGCGATGTTCAGGGCGGCGGCGAGACCGATCGCGATCAGAGACATGGTCTTCCTCAGACGTCGTCAGACAGGCGCGCTAGGAACGCCTGGGCGGCTTCCTTGTGGCGGGGTTTCAGCGTCTTGCCCAGGATCGCCACCAAGGCCGCGATCACCGCCGCGTCGTCGGTGAAGCCGATCACGGGCAGGAGGTCGGGCAGGGCGTCGGTCGGCAGCACGAAATAGGCCAGGCCCGCCAGCATCATACCCTTGGCCGCGACCGGCGTTTCCGGGTCGCGCGCGGCCCACCAGACCGACAGGGCGTCGGCCGCGAACGGGATCTTGGCGGCCACCTTGCGGATCTTCGGCAGAAAGCCCTCGCGGACTTTCTCCTCGTTGACGCGCACGGTGGCCGGGACCAGCGCCTTGGCCGGATCGAGCACCTCGTTGACGTTTACGTCGGGGGACGGTTTGGCGTCGCCGCTCATCGGGATAAACCTCTGTTCAAACTCGATCCTAAACGCGAACGCTTCAAACGCGAACTAGCAGGGAAACGTCCAATGAAACTCGACAACACCGTCGCCGCCGTCGTCACCGGGGGCGCTTCGGGCCTCGGCGAAGCCACCGCCCGCGCCCTGGCCGCCCAAGGCGTCAAGGTCGCCCTCTTCGACATGAACGAAGAGCGCGGCCTGCAGGTCGCGAAGGAAATCGGCGGCGTGTTCTGCAAGGTCAATGTCACCAGCGACGCCGATGTCGACGCCGGCTTCGAAAAGGCCCGCGCCGCCCACGGCCAGGAGCGCATCCTCGTCAACTGCGCCGGCACCGGCAATGCGGCCAAGACCGCCAGCCGCGACAAGGCCACCGGCGAGACCAAGCACTTCCCGCTCGACGCCTTCGACCGCATCATCCAGATCAACCTCGTTGGCACCTTCCGCTGCATCGCCAAGTCGGCCAAGGGCATGCTGGATCTGGAGCCGCTGGAAGACGGCGAGCGCGGCGCGATCGTCAACACCGCCTCGGTCGCGGCCGAAGACGGCCAGATGGGCCAGGCGGCCTATTCGGCCTCGAAGGGCGGCGTCGTCGGCATGACCCTGCCGATCGCCCGCGACCTGATGAGCGAAGGCATCCGCGTCAACACCATCCTGCCGGGCATCTTCAACACCCCGCTGATGAACAATGCGCCGGAAGCGGTGAAGGCGGGCCTGGCGGCCAGCGTGCCGTTCCCCAAGCGCCTGGGGCACCCCGAAGAATACGCCCAGCTGGCGCTCACCATGATCACCTGCGGCTACTTCAACGGCGAGGATGTGCGCCTGGACGGCGGCATCCGCATGGCGCCGCGGTAAGGCATAAAAAATCCTCCCCCAAGCGGGGGAGGTGATCGCGAAGCGATCGGAGGGGGAAGCGATGCGGAAATTCCGCTGGACACTTCCCTCTCCGTCGCTCCTTCGGATCGACACCTCTCCCTCAGGGAGAGGATTGTTCCGACCTACTTCGCTTCAGGCCGCACAATCGTGCTGGCCAGGTTGGCCATGATCTCGCGAGCGTCATAGGCGCGCGGATCGCCTTGCGGCTTCTGGCCCTTGTGCATCACGATCTCGGCGCCGGCCTCGAATTTCTCGACCGTGCGGATCTGGGCCCGATCGGCGAAGAAGGGGTCACCCCAGAAGGGGTCCCAGGTCCGCCAGCCATAGGCGGGACCGTAATAGCGCCAGGCCGGGCGCCAGTAGCCGTACGGATAGCCAAAGCCAAAGCCCGGGCGCGAGAACTGGTCAGCCTCGACATAGGTGCGCGAGGTCCGGTCCGTGCGGTGGTCGGCGGTCTCGAACCAGTCATAGCCTTGCTGCACCGTCAGCTCGGCCGAGCGGTAGAGCAGATAGCGCTCGACGGTCTCGCGCGAGGTCAGATTGTTGCCGGCGAACGACACGCGGTAGCGGTCGCCTTCCAGCTTCTGCTCCGAGAAGCCGCCGGTGACGGCGCCGGAGGTGACGCGAGGCTGATACGGCGTCGGCGTGGCGCAGGCGGCGAGGCCGGCGGTCACGACCAGCGCGGCGGCGAGGGCGGCCTTCTTGATCGACATGACGTGCTCCTTCACGCGGAGTCCTTGGACATTGGAAACAACTCTGGCTGGGCTTTGTGGTTTCGCCAAGGCCGCTTTGCCTCACAGTTGAAACTTAGCCGCGCGAGACGATCAGCACGGCGGCCGTGATCAGCAGCACCCCGACCAGAATCGCAAAGCCGCGCCGAAAGCCGGGTTCGTTCATCCGGTTGGACAGCGCCGCGCCGCCGACGCCGTAGGCCGACATGCTGATCAGGTCCATGCCGATGGTGGCGCAGGCGAACATGATCAGCTGCGGGACCAGCGGTCGGTCGACGTCCAGAAACGGCGGCAATACGGCCGAGAAGAACAACAGGATCTTCGGGTTGGCGATCTGCACCATGAAGCCGTCGAAGAAGGCCGAGCGGCCCGCGCGAACGCTCGCCGAGGCGTGGCTCTCGACGATTTTGATACCGGCCCATAGCGATTTGAGGCCCAGCCAGACGAGATAGGCCGCGCCGGCCAAGGCCAGCCCATGAAAGGCCTTGGGAAAGGTGAGGATCAACGCCCCAAGGCCCAGCGCCGAACAGCCGAACCAGACCAGGGTGGCGGCGTTCATGCCCAGGACGCCCCGTAGAGCCGCGGTCTTGCCGCGCTCCATGCCCGTGGCGATGGCGAACAGATTGGCCGGACCCGGCGTGATGGCCATGACGAACATGGCGACCAGAAAGGCGCCGTAGCGGGCGGGATCGACAGGCAGGTGGTCCATGGCGCGGATATAGGCCGCTCCGCCATGGACCACCAAACGAACGATCGGATGTTTCTCGCCGAAGCTTGAAATGTCCCTTTGCTCGTCATCCCGGCTCTTCGTACGTAGCCTTGCGGCCGGGATGAAACGGCCTTTTCTTACCCCACGTCGTCGGTGTGGTCAGAGCCGCCCGGACCGCCGCTCCAGGCTTCGCCCGAACGCTCCCACCAGTAGGGCTGACGGGCGCGCTGGCCGGTCACGGTCTCATTGAGGGTCGCCGGATCGTAGAGCCGGCCGCCCAGCATCACGCGGTGCAGCTTATCGCTGTTGCGGATATCGACGGTCGGATCGGCGTCCAGCACCAGAAGGTCGGCCAGCTTGCCGACCTCCAGCGAGCCCACGTCCTTGGCGTAGCCCAGCGAGCGAGCGGCGTTGATCGTGCCGGCCGCAAGGGCCTCGACCGGGCTCCAGCCGCCCCGCGCGAACGACCACATTTCCCAATGCGAGCCCAGGCCGGCCTGTTGGCCGTGGGCGCCGATGGCCACCTGCACGCCGCGATCGGCCAGCTTCTTGGCCTCCCGCGCGGCGGCGCCGTCGACATAGTCTTCCTCGGGCGCGGCCTGACGGCGAGCGTTCTGGGCGGCCAGCAGCGCCGGCGGCGCGTGCTTGGACAACAGCGGGTGGGTCCAGACGTCCATGTGCTGACGCCAGTAGGGATCGCCGGCCGGGCCGCCATAGGCCACGACCAGGGTCGGGGTGTAGTTGGTCTTGGTCTGCGACCACAGGCTGACGATGTCGTCGTAGAAGCGATCCACCGGCACGTTGTGCTCGACGGTGGCGTTGCCGTCCTGGATCAGGGTCACGTCCAGGGTGTAGAGCGACCCGCCCTCCGGAACGACCTCCATGTTTTCCTTCTGGGCCGCGACCACCACCATCTGGCGCTGGTCCCGGCGAGGCTGGTTGTAGTTCTTGACGCTGTGCGCGCCCTGCGCCTTCAGCCGGCGGACATGGGCCAGGGCGTCGTCCAGGCTGTTGATCTCGGCATAGACCTCGGCGGCCTTGGCCCCGTAGATGATCTCGCCGGTCGAGAACGTGCGCGGGGCCAGGATCTTGCCCGCGCGCTGCAGCTCGGCGGCGGCGAAGATCTGGGTCGCCCGCGACGAGGGATCGTGGATCGTCGTCGTGCCCAGCGCCAGGTTGGCCATCGCCGACCAGTTCTGCTGCGGGATCAGGTCATCGGCGCCCTGCGGCCCGTGCGCGTGGGCGTCGACGAGGCCGGGGATGATGGTCTTGCCCGTCACGTCGACCACCTTGGCGTCGGCGGGAACCGGCGTGCTGGCCTTGGGACCCACCGCGACGATACGGTCGCCTTTGATCACGATCACCCCGTCGTCGATGATCCCGCCGGCCTTGTCGGCCATGGTCACGACACGCGCGCCGGTCAGGACGACGAGGCCCGTCGGTTTGTCGGCGGCGACTTCCATCGACAGCGACAGGCCCGTCTTCACCGGCTTGAACTTGCCGTCGTCCTTGCTGGCCCCCTCGGCGGCCGGGGCGCTGGCGTAGAGCGCCTCGGTCTCGGCGGTGAACAGGGTTGGCCCCATGCTCCAGTGGACCTGCTTGCCGTCCGTGGACCAGTGGATGAACTCCGCGCCCTCGGCGCTGACCCGCGTCACCGGCAGCGGCCCGCCCTTCTGGTCGACCGCGACCTCCTGGGTCCCGGGCATCAGCGGCATGACGAAGGCTTCGTAGTTCTGGCGGAACGCGACGTTCCGGCCATCCGGCGAGACCTGGAAATCGTTGACCATGTCGCCGCTGGCATGGACCCGCCTGGCCTGGCCGTTCAGATCGGTGCTGACCAGCTGGCGCTTGTCGCCGCTCGACATCAGCATGAACACCCGGTCGTTGGCGGCGCCGAACTGCGGCTCAGACCCACCGCGCGAGACCCGCACCGGCGTCCCGCCCGAGGCGGCCACACGATAGATCCCCGGATCCTGCGACCAGCGCCCGGAGGTCAGGCCGCCGCCGCGACGGCGCTCGAACACGATGGTCTTGCCGTCCGGCGAGAAGCGCGGCGCGCCATAGTGGCCCGGCTGGGCGATCACGTCCTTGGCCGCGCCGCCGCCGGCGGCCACGGTGCGCAGGCGTCCCAGACCCGCGTCGGTCCAGCTGACGAAGACGATCGTGCGGCCATCGCGCGACCACGACGGATAGAGCTCGAAGGCGTCTTCGTCGCCGCTGACCAGGCGACGCGGCTCGCCGCCGGCGGTGGACTTGATCCACAGCTTGCCGAGAGTCTCGAACACCACCGACTTGCCGTCGGGCGACACGCTGGCCCAACGCGGCGTCTTGGTGGTGAAGCGATCCGGCGCGACCGCGACCTCGGGATGAACCGCGTCAATCACCACGCGCGTGTCGTCGATCTTGAACGGGATCACGCTGGAGGCGCCGTCCGCCACATTGACCCGCCGGATCTTGCCACCGGCCCAGAACACCACCGTTCCGCCGTCGGGCGTCCAGGCCATGTTCGGATAGACGCCGGTAACCGCCCAGGTCTCCTGGACGTCCTGATCCAGCGCGTCATAGATCTTGCGCTCCTCGCCCGAGGTCAGGTCCTTCACATAGAGCTTGGACTTGGTCCGCTCGCGGCGGACGAAGGCGATCTTCTTGCCGTCCGGCGAGGGCGTCGGCCGCACCGAACCGCCCAGGCCCGAGACGGCGGTCGTCACCTCGCCGGTCTCCAGGTCGTAGCGCTCGATGTCGAACAGGGCGGTGTTGGAGTCTTGCGCGTATTCGAAGATCGGGCCGGGCGTGACGTTGCGCGTGTAGAACACGCTCTTGCCATCGGCCGCATAGATCGGCTCGCCCAGCTCCTTTTGCAGCTGCTCGCTGGCGCGCTTGACCAGCTGCACGCCGCCGCCGCCCGAGACGTGATAGACCCACACCTCGCCGGTGCCCAGCGAGCGGCCGGTCGTGAAGTGCTTCTTGGCGACGATGAAGCGGCCGTCAGGGCTCCAGCTGGGCTGGTTCAGGAGGCGGAAGTCCTCCTTGGTCACCTGGCGCTTGTCGCTCCCATCCAGGTTCATCACCCAGATGTTGTCGCCGCCGCCGCGGTCGGAGGTGAAGGCGATCCGCTTGCCGTCGGGCGAGAAGCGGGGCTGCTGGTCATAGGCCAGGCCCTCGGCGATGCGGGTCGGCGTCCCGCCCGCGATCGGCATGGTGTAGATGTCGCCCAGAATGTCGAAGGCGATCAGCTTGCCGTCGCGCGAGACGTCGACATTCATCCAGGTGGCGTTGTCGACGCTGATGCGCACCTCTCGGGTGGCGACGCCGGGCGGAGCGTTGACGTTCCACTTCTCGGGCTTGTCAGGCTTGGCCGCACTCGCCGCCGGCGCGCTCGCGGGCGCGGTTTGCGCCAAGGCCTGGTGGGCCAGGGCCGAGCCCGACATCAACAACAAGGCGGCCAGCGCCGTCAGCCGACGATCCATTTGATTTCCCCCGAACACCTGATGGGCACGATTTGGGCGTGACCCTAGGGGGGAAGCGGGACGGTGTCACCGTCCGCCGACCGCAGATCCGCCTAGCGCCACCAGATCGCCGCTGAGGCGGCCATGGCGAAGGCCATCGTCGCGGCGGACGTCAAGAGGACGCTGTTCACCGTCGCCTGGAATGCCTTTCTTCGTTGCTCAATCTTTCGAACCGTCTCACGGCGGCGTTCGTCCAGCGCCCGGATTTCCGGCGGCGTTTTGCGAAAAAGCGACGGCTCGGGCGGGCGCCATGGGGAAATGGGTTTCATCGTCCTCACGCCTCCTCCTCCGCCGCCTCGACCACCGCCCGCAGATAGTCGACATGGGCGCGGAACGCCTTGCGCCCCTGCGGCGTCAGCCTGGCCTGGGTGCGGGGGCGCTTGCCCACGAAGTCCTTCTCGATCGCGACGTAGCCAGCCTTCTCCAGGGTGGCCAGATGGCTGCCCAGATTGCCGTCGGTGGCCTTCGTGATGGCCTTCAGGCGCGGGAAGTCCAGCGGCTGGCCCTTCTCGGCGCTGAGGGCGGCCATGATCTTCAGGCGCAGCGGCTGATGGATGATGTCGTCGGAGTCCGCCACGCTCAGCGCCTCCACAGCCAGACGCCGCTGAGGAACAGCGCGCCGCTCGCCGCCGCCATCCAGAAGGGCAGCCAGGGCTGGAACAGGTAGTAGCCGACCAGGGTCAGGCCGAACATCAAGCCTCCGATCAAGGCGTAGCGCGGCGCAGCCCAGAAGCCGACCACCGCGTAGATCACCCCGATCAGCAGGCCCGGAAAGGCCATGGCGGCGGCGGGGTCTGTGGGCTTCATCACCCAAAAGACGCTGAGCGCGAAGACCATCATCGACAGCGAGCCGCCCAGCAGGCGCCAGGTCATGCCCGGGGGCGCCCCGGCGGCCTCAGGCCTTCCCGCGCGCGCCAACAGCAAGGCGCCGGCGACGCCGACGACATCCAGGGCCAGCCAGACGGGGAGCCAGAGCTCGGGCGGGGCCAGGCCCATGGTCAGGTAGCCGGTGGCCCAGATCAGCGACCACAGCATCAGGATCGGCCCGCCCAGCCGGTAGCCGCGCAGGGTCATGCCCCGGCGCTGGGTGGTCTCGATGTCGGACAGCGCGGCGGCCGCCTCGTTTCGGGTGATGGCCATGGGCCCCTCCATTTCCAGGCGCTCCAGAGCGCTCTGTGATGCAGAGTAAGTGCTCGACTTTGAACTCTGTCAAGCAGAGTTCTCTGGATGCTTGCGTGAGATCGGAAGAGCGGCTTCGGGGTCGCGCTTGAAGATCAGGTTGTTGAACTCGGTGCGCTTCTCGGCCCAGACGTCGTACTGGCGGCGGAGCTCCGGATTGGAGTTCATCGAGCGGATCACCGGCTGGAAAGCCTCCATCGGCTTGTCCTGGATCAGCATGATGAAACAGAAGGTCTCGCCCTTCTCGAACCGCACCGTGCCGGGCCGGGTGAAGATCCAGTTCATCGTGAACGGGAACGGCAGCCAGTCGGTCTCGATCACCCCGGCCAGCGGCTGGATCCCGTCCTTGACGTGGTTGGGCGGCCCCATGGCCATCAGCGACCAGCCCGGCGGCGTGCGGAACAGATAGCCGGTGTGGAAGGTCACGACCCCCCGGGTAAAGTGCGACTTCACGAAGTCATGGAAGCCCGGATAGGGGTGGTCGGGCTGGAATTTGATGCACTCCTGGTGCGCCCCGCCGTCCCAGGTGGCCGTAAAGCCGACCGGGCAGAGAATGTCCCACCCGGTGGTGTTGGCCATGGTCAGCGGCAGGCAGCGATAGGGATGGCGCTCGGCGAACCGGTCCATCCATGCGCGCTGCGGCCGTCCCGGCACGATCTCCGGCGGACGGTTCTCGGTGGGATAGCACTCCAGTTCCATGCCGGTCCTTTATCTGTTCTTCCTGCCCTGTGATCAGGTCTAGCGCTCGCGGCCTCGCGCCGTCCAGAGCCTAGACCGGCGCCGCCAACGCCCCGACCGCCATCGGCGTTCGTCCTTGGAGCGGGGAATGCACCGACGCCGAAAACTCCCAGACAGCAGATGCGCCGAACGTCAGCTGGGGGTGGATGGCTGTCCTCTGCCACCACCCAATAACTTCCGTCATTCCCGCCCTTGTGGCGGGAACCCCTGGTTCAGCTGACACGTGAGACGCAAGCGGATCGCTGGCGATCCGCCCCTCCTGCACTTGCGGCGGATAGAGAGGTTCCCGCCACAAGGGCGGGAATGACAGAAGTTTGGGAAGTCCGACTCGGGTCGGGAGCGGAAATTGCCGGCTGCAACGCAAGCCGACCTTTAGATCGCCACCGCCAGCCATTGTTTGTCTCGGGTGCCCCCCCGCCGGAGAAGTCGGAATTGGATTCGTGGGCCAAGACCAGTAAGCAGCCCGGCATGAAGACCCGCGCCGACCTCTTCGCCTTCTTCGACGCCCACGGCGTTGACCACAAGACCCTGGACCACCCGCCCGTCTTCCGCGTCGAGGAGGGGCTGGAGATCAAGGCCGCCCTGCCCGGCGGTCACACCAAGAACCTGTTCCTCAAGGACGCCAAGGGCCAGCTGTGGCTGATCTCGGCCCTTGGCGAGACCACCATCGACCTGAAGAAGCTGCACCATGTGATCGGCTCGGCAAGGCTGTCGTTCGGGCCGCAGGAGATGATGCTGGAGACCCTGGGCGTGACGCCGGGCTCGGTCACCGCCTTTGGCCTGATCAACGACACCGACAAGCGCGTGCGCTTCGTGCTGGACAAGGCCCTGGCCGACAGCGACCCGGTGAACTTCCACCCGCTGAAGAACGACGCCACCACCGCCATCAGCCAGGCGGGCCTGCGCAAGTTCCTCGCCGTGCTGGGTGTGACGCCGATGATCGTCGATTTCGCGGCGATGGAAGTGGTGGCTTAAGCTCGCTGGTCAAGCGAACGGGTCATTGCGCGCGGCTCGATGAGGGACCATCTTGACGGCGAAAGCGTTCCCCTAATTTCGAGTACGAGAACCCCGATGTCCCTGATCGGCGAAAAGCCCGCGCCCTCTTCGAAAAGCGAACACATCAAGGACGGCACGGACGCCAGCTTCATGGCCGACGTCATCGAGGCCTCGAAGACCCAGCCCGTCATCGTCGACTTCTGGGCCACCTGGTGCGGACCGTGCCGGACCCTGACCCCGACGATCGAAAAGGTCGTCAACGCCGCCAAGGGCGCGGTCAAGCTGGTCAAGATCGACGTCGACAAGAACCCCGGCTTTGCCGGCCAACTGCGCGTGCAGTCGATCCCGACCGTCTACGCCTTTGTCGACGGCCGCCCGGTCGACGCCTTCCAGGGCGCCCTGCCCGAGAGCCAGGTGAAGGCCTTCGTGGAAAAGCTGGCCGGGGCCGGCGAGGGCGGCGCCCTCGACGAGATCATCGCCATGGGCAAGGAGTCGCTGGAGATCGGCGACCTGGGCGGCGCGGCCCAGGCCTTCGCCCAGGCCCTGCAGATCGACCCGACCAGCGCCAAGGCGCTTGGCGGCATGGCCCGCGTCTATCTGGCCAACGGCGATCCGGAGGGCGCGGCCGAGGTCGTGGCCATGGCCCCGGCCGACGCCAAGGACCCCGATCTCGACGCGGCCCGCGCAGCCTTGGCCCTGGCCGCCGAGGCGCCGTCCGAAACCGCCGCCTTCGAGCAGCGCCTGGCCGCCGACGCCGACGACCACGAGGCGCGGCTGGAGCTGGCCAAGGCCCTGGCCGGCATGGGCCGCCTGCAGGACGCCGCCGACCATCTTCTGACCATCATCGCGCGCGATCGCACCTGGAATGACGACGCCGCGCGCAAGCAGCTGCTGACCGTGTTCGAGGCCGCCGGACCCACGTCCGAAGTGGCCAAGCAGGGCCGGCGCAAACTGTCCTCGATCCTCTTCAGCTAGCCTCAGGAGCTCTGGATGGCGGCGGCCTACCGCAAGATCAGCGACCTGCCCCTGGTGATCCCGGTGTTCCCACTGGACGGCGTCTTGCTGTTGCCGGGCGGACAGTTGCCGCTAAACATCTTTGAGCCCCGCTATCTGAACATGCTGGACGACGCCATGTCCGGCGAGCGCATGATCGGCATGATCCAGACGAGGCCCTCTGTCGGGGGAAGAGGCGGCGACCAGCATCGTCCGGCCTTGGCTCCCGTGGGCTGCGCGGGCCGCGTGACCAGCTTCGCCGAGACCAGCGACGGCCGCTATCTGATCACCCTGACCGGCGTCTGCCGGTTCCGGGCCGGCGAGGAACTGCCGGCGCGCACGCCCTACCGCCAGGTGCGCGCCGACTTCGCGCCTTACGAAGCCGATCTGCGCGAGGATGTGGCCGGGACGCGCACGGCCACCGAGATCGATCGGTTGATGATCGCCCTGCGGCGCTATCTCGACCATCGAGGCTTGGCCATTGACTGGAGCGACGCCGAGAGCGCCCCTTCGGACGCCTTGATCAACAGCCTGGCCATGGCCCTGCCGTTCGATCCGATGGAGAAGCAGGCCCTGCTCGAGGCCGAGACCATTTTCGAGCGCAAGGCCACCCTGACCGCCCTGCTCGAGATCGACGCGGCCGGCGGCGATGATGATGAACCGACCTCTATCCAATAGAGATGATGGCCATTAGACAGACCCCATGACCGAAGCTTCCGCCCCCATCATCGACGTCGATCCGCGCCTCCTGGAAGTGCTGGTGTGCCCCGTGACCCGCGGTCCGCTCGAGTACGACCGCGCCAAGGGCGAGCTGATCAGCCGCGCGGCCAAGCTGGCCTATCCGATCCGCGACGGGGTGCCGATCATGCTGCCGGAAGAGGCGCGGGCGCTGGAGGGGTAATAGATGCTCCCCCGCGATGCGGGGGAGCTGTCGCGGAGCGACTGAGGGGGCTAGCGCCCCTGTCCCCGAACAGCTTGCCCCCTCCGGCCCTCTGGGCCACCTCCCCCGCCTCGCGGGGGAGGATCTGGCGCCTTACAGCGCTTGCCCTCGCAGCAGCTTCGGCAGATCGCCCACCCCGCCGCCGGCCTCGTGCATGAAGAAGCGGCGCGCCGGGGCGATCTGGTTGACCACGGCAAGCCCCGCGCCCCGCGCCAGACGCAGCAGCGGATTGTCGTTCGAGAAGATCCGCACGAAGGCGTCGAAGGCCAGAGCGTTGGTCACGGTGTCGAACCGCCGCCAGCGGGCGTAGCGCTCCAACACGGCCTCGGCGCCGATGTCCTCGCCGTGGCGCACCGCCTCGACCAGCACTTCGGCGAGGGCGGCGGCGTCCTTGAGGCCCAGATTCAGACCCTGTCCGGCGATCGGGTGCACCCCGTGGGCGGCGTCGCCGATCAAGGCCAGGCGCGGGGCGACCATGCGCTCGGCCAGCGACAGCGACAGCGGATAGACGAAGATCGGCCCCTCGATCGTCACCGCGCCCAGGAAGTCGCCGAACCGGCGCATCAGGTGGGCGTGGAAGGCCTCGGGGCTAGAGTGGCGCAGAGCCTCGCCGCGCGCGGTGCTCTCGGTCCAGACGAGGCTGGCGCGATTATCGGTCAGCGGCAGGATGGCGAAGGGGCCGCTGGGCAGGAAGTATTCGTGGGCCACCCCCTCGTGCGGGCGCTCCAGCTTGACGGTGCAGACCACGCCGCTCTGGCCATAGCTCCAGCCGATGTCGCCGATGCCCGCCGCGCGGCGCAGCACCGAGCCACGCCCCTCGGCGCTGACGGCGAGCGGCGCGGTCAACACCCGGCCGTCCGACAGGGTCAGCTGCGCCGCGCCAGGCTCGACCGTGAGGGCCTTGGCCGCCATCGGGGCGATCACCGGGATGTTCTGATCGATCACCGCCTTGGAGAGGGCGGCGCGGATCTGGCGGTTCTCGACGAGATAGCCCAGCGGCTCGCCTTCGATGCGGCCGGAGATCTCGCTGGAATCGAAGCGCAGGAAGGCCGGCAGCGGCTTGCGGGCCGCCGCGCCGGGCGTGCGGCCGTCGGTGACCAGGATCTGCTCGATGCGCTGGGCGTGCGGCTCCAGGGCCTCGCCCGCGCCGATCGCCCGCCACTGGCGGAACGACGAATAGGCGATGGCCGAGCTGCGCCCGTCGAAGGTCGGGGCCAGCTGAGCCTCGAACGGCTGGGGATCGACCAGCAGCGGCCGCAGGCCGCCCGAGGCGAGGGCCAGGGCCAGGGTGGAGCCGGCCATGCCGGCGCCGGCGATAATCACATCAGCGTCGTGAGCGCGCATGCGGGCGATATGGGCCCCGCCGCCCGTCGCTGTCCAGAGCCGGGTCCCTACTTATGGCTCTCGGCGTAGGGGACCTTGGCGTCGTTGTTGATCAGGCCGCGCGTGGCGTCGGCGACCCCGACCAGCACGAACTGGACGGCCAGCGCGCAGAGGATCAGGCCCAGCACCCGGACCACGATGCTCATGCCGATGCGGCCCAGCACCTTGCTGACCAGCGGCGCGGCCCAGAAGGTGGCCACAGCGACGGCCGAGACGGCGCAGATCACCGCGACCCCGATCCCCGCGCCGGCCCAGCCCAGCGGCTTGGCCTCGGCGGCGTAGATGATCACCGTCGAGATCGCCCCAGGCCCGATCAGCAGGGGCATGGCGAACGGCACGATCAGCCGCTCGAACCGCTGCTTGGCGTAGGCGCGCGGGGTCTGTCCCTCGATGCCCTCGGCCGCGTCGGCGAACATGGTGGTGAAGTCGTCGCGCACCATGTCCAAACCGAGAATGAACAGGATGATGCCGCCGGCGATCCGGAAGGCCGGCATGGAGATGCCGAAGAAGGCCAGCAGACCGACCCCCGTGAAATAGAAGAAGATCAGAAACCCGGCCATGAACAGGCCGATATAGGCCGCCACCATGCGCCGGCCGGCCGCCGCCGCGCCCAGGGTGGCGGCGGCGAACAGCGGCACATTGCCGATCGGGTCGATCAGCGCGAACAACGCGACGAAGAAGTTGACGGCGAGTTGGGCCTCGGTCATTCGACGTCCCTACCTTTCAGATCGCGGCTGAGCTTGTCCTTTCCTAGGGCGGACCGACGCGCGCGCCAACCCTTGCGACCCAAACACGGGGACTCCCATGACCGCTGATCCGCGCCTGATCGTGCCGCTGGACCTGCCCACCGTCGACGACGCCCGCGCCATGGTCGAGCGCCTGGGCGACGCGGTCAGCTTCTACAAGATCGGCCTGGAGCTCTTGGCCAGCGACGGCATGGCCCTGGCCCATGAGCTGAAAGCCTCGGGCAAATCCATCTTTCTTGATTGGAAGCTGCACGACATCGGCGCCACGGTGGAGCGCTCGGCCCGGGTTCTGGCGACCAGCGGCTGCGACCTGTTGACCGTCCACGCCGAACCCCAGGTGATGAAGGCCGCTGTCGCCGCGCGCGGCGACTCGTCGCTGAAGATCCTGGCCGTGACCGTGCTGACCAGCCTGACCGACGCCGACCTGGTGGAAATGGGCTACGCCTTCACCGCCCGTGACCTCGTCGAGCGCCGCGTGCGCCAGGCGATCGCCTGCGGCGTCGACGGCATTGTCTCTTCGCCCCACGAAGCCGCCTTGGCCCGCGAGATCGCCAACGACGCGGGTAAGCCCGACTTTCTGATCGTCACCCCGGGCGTGCGCCCCGAATGGTCGGCCAAGAACGACCAGGCCCGCGCCGCCACGCCCGCCGACGCCCTGGCCGCCGGCGCCACGCACCTCGTTTGCGGCCGCCCGATCACGGCCGCCAACGACCCGCGCGAAGCGGCCCTGAAGGTGGTGGCGGAGATGGCGGGGATCTGATCGTTTGAACGTCCTCTTCGTCTGCAGTCGGAACAAGCTGCGCAGCCCCACGGCCGAGCAGGTTTTCGCCAACTGGCCGGGCGTCGAGGTCAGTTCCGCCGGCCTCGACGACGGCTGCGGCAACCCGGTGACGCCCGAGGACCTGGCGTGGGCCGATCTGGTCATGGTCATGGAGCAGGCGCACCGCAACAAGCTGTCGCGCCGCTTCAAGAAGCATCTGAAGACCGCCCGCGTGATCGTGTTGGGCATACCGGACGACTATGGATTCATGGACCCGGCGCTGGTGAAGATCCTGCAGGCCAAGGTTCCACCCTTCCTGAAACGATAAACGCAGCCCCCCATCAAGGGGGAAGGGCGGTCACTTCACCACCAGCCCCACGCCCCGCCCGCGCGGGTCCGGCTCGGGAACCGGCGTGCGATCCAGCACCTGGATCGCTTCGACATCGCCGCTGAAGCTCTCGGTCCAGGTGTAGCCCCGCGCCTCCAGCGCCGCCTTCAAGGCCGACGAGGGCGGGCCAGAGCGCTCGTAGAAGATCACATTCTGCGGCAACAGCTGGTGGTGGAAGCGCGGTGCGGCCTGGGCGGCCTTCAGGCTCAGACCATGGTCATAGACATTGGCCAACACCTGGAAGACCCAGGCGAAGATCCGCGAGCCGCCCGGGGTGCCGATCACCATGGCCACGCGGCCGTCCTTCGTCAGGATGGTCGGCGTCATTGAGGACAGGGGGCGTTTGCCGGGCGCAATGGCGTTGGCCGCCCCGCCGACCACGCCGAACATGTTGGGCGCGCCGGGCTTGGCTGAGAAGTCGTCCATCTCGTTGTTGAGGATGAAGCCCGCGCCCTCGACCACCACACCCGAGCCGAACGAGCCGTTCAAAGTGTAGGTGTTGGAGACGGCGTTCCCCCACTGGTCGACGATCGAATAGTGGGTGGTCTCGTGCTTCTCGAGGCCGGGCTTCACGGCCTTGGTGGCAGACGGCTTGTCGGGATCGACCTCTTTGGCGCGCCGCGCCACATAGGCAGGATCGATCAGGTTCGAGACCGGAACCTTCACGAAGTCCGGATCGCCCAGATACTCGGCCCGGTCGGCGTAGACGCGCTTTTCGATCTCGGCCAGCAGGTGGACGTACTGCGGATCGTTCAGGGCCACGCCCTGGAACATCGGCGCCAGGTCCTGCTTCATCAGGAGCAGCTGCATCAGGGCGATCCCGCCCGAGCTGGGCGGCGGGGCGGTGATCACGTCATAGCCGCGCCACTTGGCGACCAGCGGCGCACGCCAGACCGCCTTGTAGGCCGAAAGGTCAGCCTTGGTGATCAGACCCTTCACCGGTCCGCGCGCCATCTGGGCGACGATCAGGTCGGCGGTCTCGCCTGTGTAGAAGGCCTTGTCGCCGCCCTTGGCGATCCGCTCCAGGGTGGCGGCCAGTTCGGGCTGCTTGAACACCGTTCCAGCCTTGTGCGCGGGGAAGTAGGTCCGGAAGTTGGCCTTGGAGAATTCCGCCGGCGGCTCATCGGCCAGCACGCTCGCCAGGTGCGCGTCCACGACAAAGCCGTCGCGCGCATAGCGGATGGCCGGGGCCAGCACTCGCGCCCAGGGCAGCTTGCCAAAGCGCTGATGGGCCATGGCCAGACCCCGCACCGTGCCGGGCACACCGGCCGCCAGACCGCCGTACAACGACAGGCCCTCGACCGGCTCGCCGTCCGGGCCCAGATACATATCGGCCTTGGCCGCCGCCGGCGCGGTCTCGCGGTAATCGAGGAAGAAGGGCTTGCCGTCCATGTAGACGGTCATGAACCCGCCGCCGCCCAGATTGCCGGCCTCGGGATAGGTGACAGCCAGCGCAAAGCCGGTTGCCACCGCCGCATCGACCGCATTGCCGCCGGCCTTGAGCACCTCCTGCGCCGCCAGCGCGCCGTAGCGATCGGGGGCGGCCACGGCGCCCGCCTCCAGCGTCCGGACCGCCGCAGCAGACGACCTGGGCGCAGCCTCGACGCTCGGCGCGACCAGCAGAAGCGCCGCAGACAGCGCAGCGGCGAGGTGAGCAAACAGGCGCAAGGCGGCCTCCAGGATTTCGTCCGTCCACGCTAACCGATCAGCGTCGGCGGGCAACGGTCTTGGCGAACTGCGAGCGCGGCAAGGACCCTCGCGGCGCGGGCCTCAGTTCGGCGCCACGGCTTCGAACCTGACGCCCTCGAGGATCACGTTGTCGTCGATCCGCCAGACCTTCAGCGTATGACGGCCGGCCGCGACGTTGGCGAACGTGTGATCCAGCGTCACGCCA
>NCDQ01000295.1 GCA_002280275.1 Caulobacter vibrioides
CAGCTTCAGCTCCACATAGGTCGGGCGGCCGTGATTGCACTGGCCCGAGTGGGGCGTGGCCTCCATCTCGCGCAGCAGGGCGTTCATCTCGGCGCCGTTCAGGCGGCGGCCGGCGCGGACGCTGCCGTGGCAGGCCATGGTCGAGCAGACCTCTTCCAGCCGTTCCTTCAGGGCCAGGGCCTGGCCGTTCTCGGCCAGATCATCGGCGATGTCGCGCACCAGGGCGGCGGCGTCGGTCTTGCCCAGCAGGGCCGGCGTTTCGCGCACCAGCACCGCGCCGGGACCGAAGCTTTCGATGACGAGGCCAAGGCCGGCCAGCTCCTCGGCGCGGGCGACGACGCGTTCGGCCTCGGCGGGATCAAGGTCCACCACCTCGGGCAGCAGCAAGGTCTGGCGAGTTACGCCGCCGGACGCCATCTCGCCCTTCATGCGCTCATAGACTAGGCGCTCGTGGGCGGCGTGCTGGTCGACAATGACCATGCCGTCGCGCGTCTGGGCGACGATATAGGTCTCGTGCACCTGGGCCCGAGCGGCGCCGAGCGGATAGTCGACGGGGTCGAACGGAGCGGCGGTGCCAGAGTAATCCGTAAGCGGACGATCCTCGAAAGCCGCCGACGCATAGGCCTCCCGCACCACGCCGGCCAGATCGCCGCCATAGCTGGGCTCGACCCGCGCCGAGACCTCGTTCAGGCCCGGCAAGTCCATCGGGCGCTGGGTCGGCGGGGTCCAGCCGCCTTCGCGCCAGGCCGAGAAGCCGGCGGGGGAGGGACCTGGCTGATACTGCGGCGGATAGCCTGGAAACGGGCTCTGCTGGGCGCGGATGCTGTCCAGGGCCTGGGCCGCCACGGTTGTAGAGGCGCGGTGGCCGGCGCCGGCCAGGGCGTGGCGCAGGGCGCCGACGATCAGACCGCGCACCAGGGCCGGATCGCGGAA
The DNA here is from genome assembly GCA_002280275.1 of Caulobacter vibrioides. Classification (GTDB taxonomy): domain Bacteria; phylum Pseudomonadota; class Alphaproteobacteria; order Caulobacterales; family Caulobacteraceae; genus Caulobacter; species Caulobacter vibrioides_A. The sequence continues at coordinate 934 of NCDQ01000295.1, forward strand.
CCGCACCTCGGCCTTGGCGGGGTGGACGTTGACGTCGACCTCGGTCGGCTCGAGCGTGACATAGAGGGCCGCCGTCGGGTGGCGGTCGCGAGCCAGAAAGTCGGCATAGGCCGCGCGCAGGGCGCCCTGCAGCAGCCGGTCGCGCACCGGCCTGCCGTTGACGAACAGATACTGGTGCGCCGCATTGCCCCGGTTGTAGGTCGGCAGGCCGGCGAAGCCTGACAGCCGCACGCCGTCGCGGGTCTGATCGATCTCCAGCGCGTTCTCCTGGAACTCGCGGCCCAGCACGGCGGCGAGGCGCGCGAGGCGCCCCTGCGGTCCCGGATACTCGGGCGGCAGGCGCAGCACCCGGCGCCCGTCGATGTCCAGCGAGAAGCCGACGCTCTCATTGGCCATGGCCTGGCGCTTGATCTCCTCGGTGATCGCCAGGGCCTCGGCCCGCTCGGACTTCATGAATTTCAGGCGCGCGGGCGTGGCGTAGAAGAGATCCCGCACCTCGATCCGCGCGCCGTGCGGTCCGGGGAAGGCGGCGGGGGCGACCTCGCCGACCTGGCCGCCCTCGACCAGGATCGAGAAGGCGTCCTTGGCCCCCTTGGCGCGCGAGGAAATCTGCAGCCGCGCCACCGAGCCGATCGAGGGCAGGGCCTCGCCCCGGAAGCCCATGGTGTGGATCCGCAGCAGGTCCCACAGGCCGTCGGCGTCGGGCGCCAGTTTGGAGGTGGCGTGGCGCTCGATGGCCACCGGCAGCTCCTCGGCCGACAGGCCGCAGCCGTCGTCGGCGACGAGAATCCGGGTCAGACCGCCGCCATGCGCCTCGACCTCGATCCGGGTGGCGCCCGCATCGATGGCGTTGTCCACCAGTTCCTTGATGGCGCTGGCCGGCCGCTCGACCACTTCGCCGGCGGCGATGCGGTTAACGGTCTCGGGCGGCAGGCGGCGGATGGGCATCAAGCGGACTTTCACGGGGCGCGCCGGGGTCCGCAGGTGGGGCGGGGCCGCCGACATTGCAACTCCTTAAGTTGACCGGGCGAACGCCGATCGGCCAACCAAGAGGCGAGGGATGACTTTAGTGCGATTCCGCGCGCCTTCGAGGACCTGAAACATCGTGACCCTGACCCGTTTCGCCGCCGCCGGCCTGGCGCTTTCCCTGCTGTGCGGCGGCTCCGCCCTGGCCCAGGTTCAGGGCAAGAACGAGGTGTCGATCCACCAGACCAAGCCTGTGGACCTGACGCCGGTCGACAGCCAGGCCAACCTCGTGGAGGAGCTGATCGTCAACGCGCGGCTGCCGGGGCCGGCATGGTGGAAGGTCAGCGACGGCGACACTAATGTCTATGTGATGGGCGTGCCGGCCTTCGCGCCGCAGAAGCTGGACTTCGACGACTCGGTGCTGCGTCGCCGCCTGGACGGGGCCAATGTGCTGATCATCGGCCAGGAGCCCGAGGTGCGGATTCTGAGCCTGTTGGCCCTGATCCCCGGTCGCGGCAAGCAGTTCATCACAGACAAGCCGATGCGCGACACCCTGCCGCCCGACCTGCGTGCGCGGCTGGAGAAGCATCTGACCGCGCGCGGCAAGCCGGTCAGCGAGCACGACGAGCTCAAGCCGGCCCTGGCCGGCTTCATCATCGCCAATGACAAGGGCGGCAATGTCTCGATCACCATCGGCGACCTGACCGACCGCATCCAGAAGCTGGCCAAGAGCAAGGACATCGCCGTCCAACCGCGCGTCAAGAAGCTGGACGACTACGACCTGATCGGCATGGTCAAGTCGCTGGGCGAAGCGCCCAAGCCGCTGCAGGAGCTGTGCCTGGATGCGGGCCTCAAGGAGGTCGAAAACGGTCTGGCCGGCGTGCGCGAGACCGCCGACCAGTGGGCCGAGGGCCAGGTCAAGGCGGTAGTCGCCGCCGAGCGCGGCTATCAGCGGTGCCTGGCCTCGACGCCCTGGATCGCACGCCAGTTCAAGGACGGCCAAGACGAGGCGGTCGGGGCGATCACCTCGGCGCTGAAGAAGCCCGGCAAGGCCGTGGCGGTGATCGAGCTGCGGTCGCTGCTGACGGAAGGCGGGGTGCTGGATCGTCTACGGTCCAAGGGCTTCACCGTGACCGCGCCGGAATAAGGCCAAGCTTCCGCCACACGGCGTCGCCAAGCTCGGTCGTCATTCGAGGGGGATCGAGATGCGCGTGCTTTTAGCCGCCTTGGCCGTAGGTCTTGCCATCGCCAGCAGCGCGGCCGCCCAGGTGATCGACGACCCCGAGGCGACGGTGGTGGAGGCCCTGGTGGTCAGCGCCAAGCTGCCGGGGCCGGCTTGGTGGCGGATCTCCGACGCCGATACGACCGTCTATATCCTGGGCACGCCGGGCGCGACGCCCAAGGGCATGACCTGGGACAGCGCGGTGGCCGATCGCCGCCTGGACGGAGCCTTCGCCCTGCTGACCCCTGCGACCCTGCGGGCGGGCCTGACCGACATTCCGGCGCTGCTGCGCCTGCGCGGCAAGATGAAGGATGACGGCGACTGGGCGTCGGCGGAGCCCGCCCTGGCCGCCCGCGTCCAGCGCGCCTGGTCGGCGGTGGAGCCCAAGGACCCGGATGGTTGGCGCGACTGGAAGCCCTTGGTGCTGGGCGGCCTCATCGCCAGCAAGACCAACCGCAAGGCGGGGTTGGAGTCCTGACCGAGACGCTGGAGACGGTGGAGCAGGGCCAGGATCGTTATCGCACGGCCGCCCAGGCCTGGGCCGAGGGCCGGGTCCGCGCGGCTCTGACCGCGCCGCGCAGCGCCGATCGCTGCCAGTACCTGCTGCCCGGCGTCGCCGAGATGAGCCAGCGGTTGAAGACCGCCGAGGTCGAGGCCCTGGCGAACCTCTTGAAGACCCCCGGCCACGCGGTCGCCCTCTACCCGATCCGAAGCCTGGTCGCGGAAGGCGGCGTGCTGGATCAGCTCCGCGCGCGTGGGATCACGGTTCGGACGCCGGGGGAGGGGTAGGGGATAGAGTCCCTCTCTTTTCGAGAGAGGGAGGGGCCCAAGCGAAGCTTGGGAGGGTGAGTGGTTACGCCCTCGCCAGAAAATCCTGATTCCTTCCGTTGAGACACTGGCCTCCGAAGGCCAGTCTCTCGCCATGGATCGAACCCCG
>NCDQ01000296.1 GCA_002280275.1 Caulobacter vibrioides
CAGAAGCGCTACACCTTCAACTACGACGCCCTGAAGACCGCCAACGACGACATCCAGATGCGGTCGGACTGGACCATCCCCCTGTGCACCGGCGAAGAGCGGGTCAAGGGCGAGGACGGCCACAAGGCCCACCCGACCCAGAAGCCCGAGGCCCTGCTGCACCGGGTGCTGCTGGCCTCGACCAAGCCGGGCGACCTGGTGCTGGACCCCTTCTTCGGCGTCGGCACCACCGGGGCTGCGGCCAAGCGCCTGGGCCGCCGCTTCATCGGCATCGAGCGCGAGGCGGCCTATGTGGCCGCCGCCCGCCAGCGCATCGCCGAGGTGGTCCCTACCTCCTCCGAACTGCTGGGCGTGACCGGGTCGAAGAAGGACGAGCCGCGCATCCCCTTCGGCATGGTGCTGGAAGCCGGCCTGCTGCGGCCCGGCGACGAACTGTGGTGCCCCAAGGGCAAGCGCCGCGCCCATGTCCGTCCCGACGGCAGCCTGGTCGCCGGCGACCTGAGCGGCTCGATCCACAAACTGGGGGCTCTCGTCGATCAGGCCCCGGCCTGCAACGGCTGGACCTTCTGGCACGTCAAGACCGACCGCGGCCTGGCCCCGATCGATGCGCTACGGGCGAAGATCCGGTCGGGGATGGCGTAGGGCCGCGCTTCCGGCCGGCGTCCCCCCGCCCCGCTCAGCTTCGCTGAGTCGCCCTCCCCTCCAGGGGGAGGAAAAATAGAACAGCGCCTTTCTTGCTTACCCTCCCCCTGGAGGGGAGGGCGACTCGCCGAAGGCGAGCGGGGCGGGGGGACGTATCCGCCGCTCTACAGTAACCTCTCCATCCCCTGCCTGAGCGCCTTCAGGAACACGCTCGGCAGCCCCTCGCCCGCTTCCTCGGCTGGGGTCCAGATCGCGCCTTCGAAGTCGCCGCCCTCGGCGCGCATCACCCGTAGCGTGAGGGAAAAGTGGGTGAAGACGTGCTCGATCTCGCCCATGGGGCGCCAGTCGGCCGCGACCGGCGGGGCCTCCAAGGCCTTCGCGCCCCAGTCACCCGTCGGCAGGGCGAGCATGCCGCCGAGCAGGCCCTTGCCGGGGCGGCGGACCAGGGCCACCTCGCGGCCCCGCGTTACCACATAGGCCACGCCGAACCGCCGCGGGCGGTCGGCCTTGGCGGTCTTGCGCGGATAGGCCTCCGGCGCGCCGGTCGTAAGGGCCGCGCAGAAACGGGAGACGGGACAGCGGTCGCACAGGGGCGCCTTGGGCCGGCAGATCGTAGCGCCGAGGTCCATCAGGCCTTGCGCCCAGTCGCCGGGGCGGTCGTCGCCGACGAGGCCGGCGGCCAGGGTCTTCAGCTCCGGCTTGGCGGCCGGCAGGTCCCCCCGCCCCGCTCGCCCTCGATCCGCGTTTCTTCCCCTCCCCCTTGAGGGGAGGGCGACTCAGCGAAGCTGAGCGGGGCGGGGGGACGCCGGCCGGAAGCGCGGCCCTACGCCATCCCCGACCGGATCTTGGCCCGCAACGCGTCGATCGGAAATAGGGCGTGGCGTGGGGAACGGTGGTTTGCTGCAGCATCACCTCCGACAGCCAGACCTTGTAGGGGTCCTGGCGGACGCCCGCCGCATGGTCGCGCGGCCCCACCCGCCACGGCAGGTCGCGGGCGCTGGCGTCGTACCAGGCCAGAAGAGCGCGGCGGAGATGAGTCTTGTTCACGAGTTGCGGGTCCGAAAGCCTCGCCCTTCGACAGGCTCAGGATGAGGCTTTCTACTGGGCCGCTCTCGTTGATTAAAGTCGGCCTCATCCTGAGCCTGTCGAAGGACGAGGCCGTCGCGCCGCGCTATAAGGAACCCATGGCCCGCCGTTCCCTGCCCACCGCCCAGGAGGCCGCGCTGATCCTGGCTCAGCGCCGGACCCGGCCGCAGCGCCGCCCGCCGCCGCCGGCCGGGCGGGCGCTGGGCAAGCTGCTCGGCGAACTGGAGGCCCGTTTCGGCCCCGGCGCCGGGCCGCTGACCACCCGCTGGCGCGAGATCGTCGGCGAGACCCTGGCCAAGCGCACCGAGCCGGTGAAGCTGGTCAAGCCGCGCGGGGGCGGCGGGGCGGTGCTGGAGCTGAAGGTGGACGGGCCGGCCGCGGCGCTGATCCAGCACCAGGCGCCCGACATCCTGGCGCGGGTGAACCTCTATCTGGGGGCCGGGACGGTGGCGCGCCTGCGCATCGTCCAGGGCCCGGTGAAGGCCGCCGCCGCCGGCGCGGGGCCGGCCGCCGCCGCCAAGGCCCGGCGCCGGGCCTCCGGACCGCTGGACGCCGCCGACGAAGCCGCCTTGGCCGCGAGCCTGGCCGAAGCGCCGGACGGCCCCCTGAAGGCGTCGCTGCTGAAGCTCGGCCGGGCGGTGCTGCGTCACAGTTGAGCCATGAGGTTCTGGCCTCGATTGACAAGCTGAGCGCGCGGGGGCCACCTCCGCGGCTGCATTCCGCCCGCCAAGAGGCAAGTCATGTCCCGCGCCATCGCCGCCTTCGCCGCCGCCGCCCTGTCGGCCTTCGCCCTCTCAGCGAGCGCCGCCCCCGCCCCTACCGTGAACGCGGCCCTTCCGAGCGACATGGCCCTGGGCGACCCCAAGGCCAAGGTGACGGTGATCGAGTACGCCTCGGTGGTGTGCTCGCACTGCGCGGCGTTCAACGCCGAGGTCTTCCCGGCCTTCAAGGCCAAGTACATCGACACGGGCAAGGTGCGTTACGTGCTGCGCGAGTTCCCGACCCAGCCGGTCGAACTGGCCGCCGCCGGCTTCCTGGTCGCCCGCTGCTCGCCCTCGGACAAGTATTTCGCCGTCATCGACAGCCTGTTCCGCGGCCAGGAGAAGCTGTTCCAGAGCCGCGACGCCAAGGCCTATCTGATGGACGCCGGCAAGGTGGGCGGCCTGACCGACGCCCAGGTCGAGGCCTGCCTGCAGGACAAGGCCAGGCTCGACGCCTTCAACGCGCGGGTCGAGACCGCGATGGAGACGGCCAAGATCCAGGCCACCCCCACCTTCATCATCGGCGACAAGCGGCTGGAGGGCGGCCAGTCCCTGGCCCAGCTCGACGCCGTGCTGCAGCCCATGCTGGCGCGCTGAGCCCTGCAGGGTCAGGGGACCTGACCCGTTAGTAAGGCTCACCTTTTTGCTGGAGCGCGATTACCGCCGAAACCGGTTTCCACTTTGCGGCTATCGCGCTCATCCGCCTCACTGGCGCCGGGACCTGGAATCGGCGCTATCTTAATGGTTGTTAACGCTCGGAGCTCCGACATGCGCGCCTTCTCCCGCTGGATCATCATCGCCGCCGCGGTCGGCATGGCCGCCGCCTGCGGCCCCAAGGGCGTCGCCGGCGCCGGGGCGGACGCCGGCGACATGACCCTGGGCGATCCGAACGCCAAGGTGACGGTGGTCGAGTACGCCTCGGTGACCTGCACCCACTGCGCCACCTTCAACGAACAGGTGTGGCCGGCCTTCAAGGCCAAGTACGTCGACACCAACAAGGTCAACTACGTGTTCAAGGAGTTCCTGACCCCGCCCGAGAGCGTGGCGGCGGCGGGCTTCCTGCTGGCCCGCTGCGCCGGCGAGGACAAGTATTTCGGCGTCATCGACGCCCTGTTCAACAGCCAGAACGAGCTGTTCACCACGGGCGACGCCCGGGGCATGCTGTTCCGCGTCGGCCGCGGCGCCGGCCTGACCGACGACAAGATCACCGCCTGCATCCAGGACGAGAAGGCCCTGGCCGAACTGCGCGCCCGCACCGACAAGGCGATCCAGCAGGACAAGATCACCGGCACGCCGACCTTCGTCATCAACGGCAAGGAACTGACCGGCGAGCAGACCCTGGCGGTGCTGTCGGCCACCATCGACCCGCTGCTGAAGTAGGCGGAGCCTGAGGGGCTAGAGGCCCGTGCATTTCCAGAAGCTCAGGCTCTCGGGATTCAAGTCCTTCGTCGATCCGACGGAGTTCCGGATCGAGCCTGGGCTGACGGCGGTGGTGGGGCCGAACGGCTGCGGCAAGTCCAACCTGCTCGAAGCCCTGCGCTGGGTGATGGGCGCCAATTCCGCCAAGGCCATGCGGGCCGAGGGCATGGACGACGTGATCTTCGGCGGCTCGGGGCACAGGCCCTCGCGCAACCACGCCGAAGTCACCCTGACCATCGACAATTCCGACCGGCGCGCCCCGGCCCAGTTCAACGGCCACGACCTGTTGGAGGTGAGCCGGCGCATCGACCGGGGCTCCGGCTCGACCTATCGCATCAACGGGCTGGAGACCCGCGCCCGGGACGTGCAGCTGCTGTTCGCCGACGCCTCGACCGGGGCCAACTCCCCGGCCCTGGTGCGCCAGGGCCAGATCTCAGAGCTGATCGCCGCCAAGCCCTCCAACCGCCGCCGCATCCTGGAGGAAGCGGCGGGGGTGTCGGGCCTGCACACCCGCCGCCACGAGGCCGACCTGCGGCTGAAGGCGGCCGAGGCCAACCTCGCCCGCCTGGACGACATCACCCGCGAGCTGGACTCGTCCCTGGCCGGGCTGAGGCGCCAGGCCCGCCAGGCCGACACCTACAAGCGCGTCTCGGCCGAGCTGCGGGCCCTGCAGGGCGCCGCGCTCTACGCCCGCTGGCTGGAGGCCCGGCAGGCCCGTGAGGCGGCCCAGGCCGAGCTGCGGGCGGCCGAGGCCGTGGTCGAGGCCGCCGCCCGCGACGCCGCCGCCGCCGAGACCGCCGCTCTGAAAGCCGGCGAGGGGCTCAAGCCCCTGCGCGAGGAAGAGCAGGTCGCCGCCGCCGTGCTGCAGCGGCTGGCCATCGAGCGCGACCGCATCGAGCGCGAGGCGGCCCATGCCGAGGCCGAGGTCGCCCGGCTGCAGGGCGACATCGCCCGCATCG
>NCDQ01000297.1 GCA_002280275.1 Caulobacter vibrioides
CGCCGCCTCCGCCCCAGCCGGCTCCCCCGCCGCCGCCGCCGCCGCCGCCGGCCGCTCCGGCCTATGAGGCGCGTGAGTTCGTGGTCTACTTCCCGTTCGATCAGTACGTGCTGACGCCGGAAGCCCAGGCTGTGGTCCAGCAGGCCGCCGACTACGCCAAGGGCGGTTCCGCCACCCGTGTCGTGGTGACGGGCCACACCGACACCTCGGGCTCTGATGCTTACAACCGCAAGCTCTCGGAGCGCCGTGCGCGCGCCGTGGCCGACGGTCTGGTGAGCATGGGCCTGAACGCCACCACCGTGGCGGTCGACTGGAAGGGCGAAAGCGCTCCGGCCGTGGCCACCGGCGATGGCGTCAAGGAACCGCTGAACCGCCGTTCGTCGGTCTCGATCAACTTCCAATAAGGAAGCCTTGATCGACGGAATTGGGGGCTGGCCGCAAGGCCGGCCCCTTTTCTGTTGCGCGAGACCGCCCAACGAAAAGACGCTCCCGATGGGGCGTCGGGAGCGTCTGATCCGGCGGGCCAAGAGGGCGGCGGTCCGCCGTCACGTGGCCGGCTGTGAAGGGGGCGCCGGCCAGATCTGTTTTCGTGGGGCAAGGAGCTCCCCACCGTCGCCGGCGGCGCTCCAATAACCGTGTTCGACTATACGCCGATGCGCGTCTCAGGCGAGTCGAAACGCGTCAGTTTGAGCAGGTGCGACAATTGGCGCGGAAGGGGCGAGGGGACGTCCAGCAGGCGGGCGACCAGATGCTCGGCCAACAGCGGCGCGAGGCAAAATCCGCGAGACCCCAGGCCCGTCAGCACGATCACGCCGTCCTCGCGAACACCCGCGAGCGGCAGGCGGTCGGGCGTGGTGGCGCGAACAGCCGCTCGCCCCTCGAAGGTCGCCCCCGTCAGGCGCTCCGCCAGCGCCGGCAGGCCCTTGGCCAGCGTCGCAAGGTTTCGCGCGTGATCTTCGGAACGCACGTCGGTTTGGGTGTCGTCGCGGTCGTGGGTGGCGCCAAACAGCAGACCGTCGCGGGTCGGGACGGCGTAGCCGCCAAAGGCCGTCGCCGGTATGTCTTGACCGCGCGTCCAACTCGCCTGTCCCCGGACCGGGCGCAGAGGGGCCTTCGCCAGCAGATCCGCCCCTGCTGCGCCCCCGGCCAAGGCCAGCCGGTCGGCGCGCGCGATCAGGTCACCTGCGGCGTCGAGCAGCCGCCAGCCCTCGCCGTCGCGCTCTGCGCGCGCCACCCGGCGCCGCACGACGGGACCCGTCCAGGCCGTCGTCACCTCGGCCGGCGCGATCACCCGCGCGCCCGCCATGGCCAGCGCAGGCGTGGGGGTCTCCAGGCGAGCGTGGGTGGCTTCTGCGTCCAGCGTCCGCATTTCTCCCGGTTCGAACAGGTCTTGCTCCGCGACCGTGGCGAAGCGGGCGGGATCACGCTCGCCGGCGGCCAGTTGCAGCACCTCGCGGGCGATCACGGCCTGCGGCTCGGCCTCGTACAGCGCCACGGCGCGGGCTAGGGCCTGGGCGTACAGCGCCGCGCGCGGCCCGCCGCCGGCGTCCAGCGCCGGGGTCACCAGAGCGGCGGGATTGCCGGAGGCGGCCGCGCTCTCGGGGTCGTCCACCACCACCACCGACAGGCCCGCAGCGCGCGCCGCCCGTGCGAGGGACGCGCCCGCCACGCCTGCGCCGATGACCGCCAGGGTCTGCGGGGCAGGGGCGGCTGAGCGCACGCCGGGTCGCCAGGCCTCCAGACGTTCGCGCTTGCGGCCAAAGCCAGGGCGCTTGGCGATCTCGAAACCCGCCGCCGAGAGGCCCCGACGCACCGCGCCGGCCACCGTGAAGGTGGCCGCCCGCGCGCCGGGCGCCGATCGTGCGCCGACCGCCGCCAACACTTCATCGCGCCACATCGCCGGGTTCAGGGCCGGGGAGAAGCCGTCCAGAAACCAGGCGTCAGCCTGGCCATCCCAGGCGTCCAGAGCCTCGACCACATCCATGACCGCCAGATCCAGCACTGCGTCGAACCCCGGCAGGTCCACCCGATGAAAGCCCCGCGCGCGGCCGGGCCAATGATCCAGCAGCACCTGCGCCGCCTCGCCCAGTTCGGGCCAGTAGGCCAGAATCCGCGCTGCTTCGTCCCGCGACAGCGGGTGAGCCTCGATCGAGAAGATGTGCAGTCGACCGCCTGCGGGTCTTTCGCGTCGCCACAGATCGAGCAGGGCGGCGATGTTCAGCCCCGAGCCGAAGCCCAGCTCGCCGACCACGAAGTCGCGTCGCTCGGCGAAGCGCTCGGGCAGTCCGCAGCCCGCCAGGAACACCGCCCGCGTCTCGGCCAGCCCATCGACGCTGGAGAAATAGACGTCGCCGTAGAGGCTGGACTGCGGCAGGCCGTCGTCGCGCCAGACCAGCGGGGATGGGGTGGTGGGATCCATGGGGTTGCTAGAGCGCGGCGCGGGGGACGGGGTCAAGTTGGTTCCTGGCGAGGCCATCCCAACCCGAACTCCCCGGCGAAGGCCGGGGCCCAGATCCATCCTGAGCGTCTGACGCAAAAGCGCCCTCCGCCGAGGATCGACGAAGGGCGCTGTGGGTTCGATCTGGGCCCCGGCTTTGGCTTCGCCGCACTGGCGTGTCGCCGGGGAAATCGGATTTTAAGATTCGAACCTAGTGCGCGGCCTTCTTCTCTTCCGGCTTGGCGGCTTCGGCCGGCGCGGCCGCTTCGGCGGGCGCGGTCGTCGAGGTGGCGCCGGTGGCGGCGGCGTCGGCCGGATCGACCGGGGCGGCGGCGGCGTCGGCGGCGGCCTTGTTGGCGTCGGCGGCGGCCTGGTCCTTGGCCGAGGCGGCGTCGGTCACGGTCGAGGCGTCAGCGGCGGCGGCCTGGGCGGCGGCGTCTTCGGCGCCGGCCTCTTCCTTCTTGCCGCAGGCGGTCAGCGATAGGGCCGAGACGGCGACGCCGGCGATCAGCAGCTTGCGGAGCATGGTCGAGGTCATGAGGTTTCCCCTTCGATTGGCCGCGTCGCCTTGGCGGCGACGTCATCGACCCGATAGGAATACCGGTTCGAACGGCCGCGCAAGTTACGAGTCGGTAGGGTGTCTTTGACCTATTCGTTCGGCATCTGCGACAGGGCTTCTTCCAGTTCGGCGAAGCTGGGCTGGCAGGCGGTCGGCACGTTGCCGCGACCGATTTCGACCGAGATCTGGGCGGCGTTGCCGTGCAGGTGGGCGACCAGAACCGCCTGGATGATCTTGTAGAAGGCGTGGTCCTCGTCCAGCACCGAGCCCAGGCGCGTGGCCATCGGGCCGACCAGGCCATAGGCCATGAACACGCCCATGAACGTACCCACCAGAGCGCCGCCGATCATGGTGCCCAGCACCGCGGGCGGCTCGGTGATCGAGCCCATGGTCTTGATAACGCCCAGCACGGCGGCGACGATACCCAGGGCGGGCAGACCGTCGGACAGCTGGGTCAGGGCGTGGGCCGCCTGGTGCGCCTCGTGGTGGTGCTTTTCGAGCTGCTTCTCCATCGCGTCCTCGACCTGGTGGGGATCCTCCAGGTTCATGGTCATCATCCGCAGGGTGTCGCAGATGAAGTCGACG
>NCDQ01000298.1 GCA_002280275.1 Caulobacter vibrioides
ACAGCTTGGTCAGGGTCCGGGCCGAGGTCTGCCGACCGCTGGCCAGATGGGTGACCATCGGTTCGATGCGCACGGCGGTGGTGATGTTGCGTCGCAGACTGACCACGTGCTCAAGCGTGAAGTCGACCCGCAGGGCCGCGCCACCCGCCGTCGTGAACGCCACCGGCGTGCGACGGGCCTCGTCGGACGGCTCGACCGCGATGCGGACGGGCGATCGGGCGGAGTCGCGTCGCGCACGGGCCGCCAGGACGATCGCCGGGTCAATGCGTCGGCACACCGCCGCGCCGTCCTCGAGGCCGATGACCGAGCGTATCCCGAGGTCTGACAGAGAGGCTGCGCCCAGCAGATGGGTCAGCACGTCTTCGAGGATCTTGACGCTGGTCGCCTGAGCGGCCAGGCCCTGATCGTGGTTCATCGCAATCAGGAACTCGCTGTCCGAAATACGGGCGCGAAGGTCCTGCCGGTCCAGTTGATCTTGGAGCTTGCGTTCCACATAGGTCCAAACATCGGCGCGCTTGTGGCTCCACCATTCGCCGGCCCAGGCGCGGATCGCCTTGATGCTGATGACATTCACGGAACCGCGCGCGACCAGGTCCGTGCCCGCCAAACGCTGGATGACCGGCGCGGGGAGGGCCACGCGTTCGCTCGCGTTCGATGTTGGGGTCTCGAAGGGCATGGACCTGACGCTTCTAATTCGCCCGAAGAGTGCCGATCGCGCACTTAACCTCTCGTTTGGAAATAGGGTTTCCGAAGGGGTTTACCGTGAAAGAAACCCGGGAAAACCAAGGGAATGACGGTGAACGCTTGGCGTTCACGGCCCCTCGGCGCATAAGGCGGTCATGAACAAGCTGCTCCTCGTGGCGGCCGGCGGGGCCGTCGGGTCCGTCGCGCGCTATCTGGTGGGCGTCGGCGCGATGCGGGTCATGGGACCCGGTTGGCCGTATGGAACCTTCACGGTCAATGTCGTCGGCGGCTTTCTGATGGGCTGCCTGGCGTCCTGGCTGGCCCATCGGGGAAGCACCTCCAGCGAGACCTGGCGCGTCATGCTGGGTGTCGGCGTCCTGGGCGGCTTCACCACTTTTTCGTCGTTCTCGCTGGAGACTGCGCTGATGATCCAGAAGCGCGCTTACGGCCAGGCGTTCACCTATTCCGCCGCGAGCGTCCTTCTGGCGATCGCGGCCCTGTTCGCGGGCCTGCTGGTGGCCCGGAAAGTCTTCGCATGAGCACCAAGGAAGTCCGCACCCTGTACGTCGACGCCGGCGAGGACGGGGTCCGTCTCGATCGCTGGTTCAAGCGTCGCTGGCCGCACCTGAACCACATCCAGCTGAACAAGCTGTTCCGGTCGGGCCAGGTTCGGGTCGACGGCTCGCGCGCCAAGGCCGACACCAAGCTGGCCGCCGGCAGCCAGATCCGGGTGCCGCCTCTGCCCGACGCGCCCGATCCGTCGGACAAGAACAAGCTGTCGCCGCGCGACATCGCCTACGCCCGCTCGCTGGTCCTGTACGAGGACGAAGAGGTCCTGGCCCTCAACAAGCCTGCAGGCTTGGCCGTGCAGGGCGGCACCAAGACCACCAAGCACGTCGACAAGCTGCTGAGCGCTTGGGGCGAGGGCGTTGATCGTCCGCGCCTGGTTCACCGTCTGGACCGCGACACCTCGGGTGTTCTGCTGCTGGGCAAGACCCCGTCGGCGGCCGCGCGCCTGTCGGGCGCCTTCGCCAAGCGCAAGGCGCAGAAGACCTACTGGGCGATCGTGGCGGGCAATCCGCACCCGACCGAAGGCGTGATGGAGCTGCACCTGGCCAAGCGCGGGGTGGGCGACCGCGAACTGGTGGTGCCGGCCCAGCCCAAGGATCCCGACGCCCAACCGGCCGAAACCGAATTCGTGACGATCAGCCGGGCAGGGCCCCGCGTCACCTGGATGGCGCTGCGTCCCCACACCGGCCGCACGCACCAGCTCCGCGCCCACATGAAGGCCATGGGCCACCCGATCCTGGGCGATCCCAAGTATGGCGACGAGAAATCCGCGCCGCTGTCCGAGGGCCTGAAGCTGCAGCTGCACGCGCGCTCGATCCTACTGCCGCACCCGTCGGCCGGCATGCTGCACATCGAAGCGCCGCTCAGCCCCGAGATGCAGGAAGGCTTCCGCAAGTTCGGCTTTTCGGAGGACGAGGCGGACGCTGAACCCTTCGCCCGGCGTCAGACCAAGCGGCGCTGATCCGCGCCGCTTGGCCCCCCACCTGCCGCGCCCTGCATTGGGGCGCGGGCGTCCGCTACACGCGGATCCCTAGACTAGTCCCGTGACAGCTTTGACGTCGGCGCTGTCCGGGAACACCGTTTTGTCGATTAGCGCGCGGTCGACGCCCATGTGATCGGCCAGAACGCCCTTAAAAAGGCCACGCACGTCCATTGTGGGGGCGGTGTCGCGGTTCTCGAACAGCGCCTTGTCGGCCAGGCCCGGCCAGTCGCCGACAATGCCGCCGCGCTTCAACGCTCCGCCGAGGATCAGTCCCGTCGAGGCCGTGCCGTGGTCGGTGCCGCCGGTGCCGTTGACACGAGCCGTGCGGCCGAACTCGGTGACGACCACTACCACGGTGTCCTTCCACTCGGCTCCGAGCCCCGTGTGCAGTCCGTCCAGCATGGCGTCCATCGCCGACAGGCGCGTGGCGATCGGGCCAGGCTGGTTGGCGTGGGTGTCGAAGCCGTCCAGCAAGACGGCGGCGATCTGGGGGCCTCCGGCCTGGATCATGAAGCCCCCCAGCGTTGAGCCGAGCTTGCGAGCGGTTTCCACGCCGCCTCGGTTCTGTACGCCCCCGCCCATCGCCGACCCGCTGGCCTGGCTAGCCATCGCGGTCTCGGCCATGGCCTCTGTCTCCAGACCGCGCGCGAAGGCGGGGCCAAGCAGAGGATCGGACCTGTAGAGGTCCTGCAACATCATGGGCAGGCGCGCGGTCTCGTCGACGCCCTTGCCGGGAGACCAGCTGGCGGCCTGGACCTTGCCCCGCAGGATCAGCGGAGCGGTGGTTCCCACCGACAGACCCTCGATCTTGCGGACCGGAGTCAGGGCTTCCAGCGTGCGGTTCAGCCAGCCCGTCTCGGCGCCGTAGACCTTGGCTGAGCCGGTCTCAAGAACGTCCTGGGCCTCGAAGTGCGAGCGGGCGCGGTCGGGACTGGCGATCGCCGGCGCGATGCGAGCCTGGCCCTTCTCCGCCAGGGCGAAGACCGACTTCAACTCCGGATGCAGGCCGAAGGTGTCGTCGAGCATGAGCACCTGATCGCGACGCATCGCGATCGAGCCGCGCAAGGCCGCGTAGTTCTGATCCCCGACCGGCGGCGACACCGACAGCCCATCCATGCCGCCCCGGCAGATGACGACCACCAGCTTCTTGCGGGCCAGATCGCCCTCCGAGGCCGCGAAGGCCTGGGTTCCAAAGAGGTTGACGGTGAACCCCAGGCTGGCGCCCAGGCCCAGCAGCGAGCGACGGTTCATGGCGGCGGTCATCGGCGTTGGAACTCCGGGCTCATGATCAGCAGGGCGAAGGCCTCGCGGCGGGTCTCGGCGCGGGCGACGGCCTTGGCGCGGCGGCGAATCCTTGCGCCCATTGCATGCGCTTGATCAGCGCGTCCGGGGCGGCCCAGGTCTGGGCGTCCTCGGACCAGCCCTTGGGCGAGGGCGGCGCGAACGGCCGCTGGCCGAGGCTGGTCAGGATCGGCGCCATGCGCTCGTAGGCCGAAGGCTCGGCGCCAACCAGCCGCCAGGTCGACAGTGTGAACTCGTAGGGGGTCTTGACCTTGGCGGGCGTCGGGTCCCAGGCCTCCGGACTCTCGATCAGACTCTGGGCCACGGCCGCAAGGTCGCCGCCGGTATCCATCCAGCGTCGCTCAAGTCTCTGGACCAACGCGGGCGGCGGCGTGTCGGCGACGAAGTGGCGGGCGATCTTGCCGCAGACGTGACGGGCGGTGCGCGGATCGGCTGCGAGGTCCCGCAGCGCCGCGAGGCCCTGCT
>NCDQ01000299.1 GCA_002280275.1 Caulobacter vibrioides
GGACATTTGATGAGCGATAATTAAGTTCCCAGACGTGCAGTTCTGCGCGACGAGCGCAGGACAATCGCCGCCGACACGCAGCGAGTATCGAAAGAGCGGGGGCTCAACTTGAAGAACGTCGAACTCTATGGGCCCAAACAGCCCAAGCATCGCCGCACCTGGACTGCGGCGGCTATCCCGCTGATCATCGTCTTCTTCGCCGTGGGCCAACTGGCCACGGTCCTCGGCGTCCTGATGCCGATGGGCTTCCATCAGGCCGATTTGGAAACCCAGTGGCCGCCGATGGTCGTACAGTTGCTCGGCTTCGGCTTGACCGCGCTGCTGCTGCTGGCCTGGGTGTCGCTGTTCGAGCGCCGCTCGCCGCTGGTTCTGGGCCTCAATGGCGCGTTTCTCCGGCGCTACGGACGAGGTCTGCTGGTCGGCTGCGGCTTTCTGCTCAGCGTCGTCGGCCTGATCTGGGCCACCGGAGGCTATCGTGTAGAAGGGTTCGGCGTCTGGGCCGCGCCCTCGCCCGTCCTGTTCCTGCCGATCCTGGCGCTGTTCGCCGGCTTCGTGATCCAGGGCGGCACGGAAGAACTCTTGATGCGGGGCTGGCTGATGCAGTTGGTCGCCTCCCGCCATGGCCTGGTGGCCGCCATCGTCATCAACAGCGCCCTGTTCGCGATCATGCACGGCGGCAATATCGCGCCGTCGAAGGAACTGGCGCTGGCCTTGGTCAACCTGATTCTGTTCGGCGTGATGATCAGCCTCTACGCCATCAAGGAAGGCTCGCTGTGGGGCGTCTGCGCTTGGCACACCGCCTGGAACTGGCTGCTGGGCGTCGGCTTTGGCCTTGAAGTCAGTGGCGGCCGGATGCCGGTGCAGAGCCTGGTGATCGACCTTGCCCCCAAGGCCGGCGCGCCCTGGTGGCTGACGGGCGGCGCCTTCGGCCCTGAGGCCAGCGTGGCGACGACTATCGTGCTGCTGGCCGGCTCGGCCTATTTCGGCGCCACCGGCGCGTTCCGGACCGCCCGCGCCCGCTCGGCGGCGTTCAGCGATACAAGCGTCTAAAGCGCCTCGCAGAAGAAGCGCCCGGGCTCCGGCCCCTCGGGGTACAGCATCGAGAAGCGATAAAGGACCAGCGTCCATTCGGCTTCCTCCCGGCTGACCCCGAAGCGCGCCGCGACCCATTCGGGCGTCGGTTCCTGGAGAACGCCTTCCGCGTCAAGGGGCGGCGCAGTCTTCACCACGGTGCGAACGGGTCGGGGAGCTTGGCCCAGGCCTTGGGACCAAAGCCGAACTGCAGGTCCGACAGCAGGCAGGCGTCAAAGCCTCTGGTCAGGGCCTTGCGATCCATGTTCTGGCCGATCAGCACGATCTCCTGGCGACGGTCACCATAGATGGGCCTCCAGACCTTCTCGATCGCCGCGCGCCACGTCGGGTCGTCGGGCCACTGATCGCGCGGCGCGGTAGCCCACCAGCGGCCATGCGGACCAAACTGGGTGACCGCCCCGGCCTGGCTCCAGCCGCCGACTCGATCCGTCCGGGTCGCCAGCCAGACAAAGCCCTTGGAGCGGATGACGCCGGGCCATTCGCTTTCGAGCCAGGCTTTCAGCTTCTCGGGATGGAAGGGCTTGGACGCGCGATAGACGAAGTGGCTGATGCCGTACTCCTCGGTCTCCGGCAGAACCTCGCCCATCAGCGCCTTCTGCCAGCCCGCCGCCCCTTCGGCCCGGACAGGATCGAAGAGACCGGTGTCGAGCACATCGTCCAGAGCGACGGCGCCGCGCTCGGACCGAACGATCCGCGCCTGCGGATTGAACGTGGCGATGATCGCCTCAAGCTGGCCCAACTCATCGGCGGAGACCAGGTCGGCCTTGTTCAGCACGATCACGTCGGCGAACTCGATCTGCTCGACCAGCAGGTCGACGACCGTGCGCGTATCGCCCTCCCCCGCCGTTTCGCCACGGTCGGCAAGATTGTCACGCGAACTGTAGTCCCGCAGGAAGTTGAACGCGTCGACCACGGTGACCATGGTGTCCAGCCGCGCCACGTCCGAAAGGCTCTGCTCGGTCTCGTCGCGGAAATCGAAGGTCGCGGCCACCGGCATCGGCTCGGAAACACCGGTCGACTCGATCAGCAGGTAGTCGAAACGGCGCTCGGCGGCGAGGCGGCGCACCTCGTTCAGCAGATCCTCGCGCAGCGTGCAGCAGATGCAGCCGTTCGACATCTCGACCAGCGCTTCATCGGTGCGCGAGAGATTGGCGCCGCCCTCTGAGACTAGGGCCGCGTCGATATTGACCTCGCTCATGTCGTTGACGATCACCGCGACCTTCTTGCCCTCGCGGTTGGCCAGGACGTGGTTCAGCAGGGTCGTCTTGCCCGCGCCGAGAAAGCCCGACAGGACCGTGACAGGCAAACGGCGGTCGATCCTTGCGACCGCCTCGGAAGGCGCAGCACTCATGGCGAAATCCAATATGTTATGTTATAACATATTGGCCAATTCAGCCGCGCCCGACAAGCGAAACGTTACACCATAACGCCGCCGGTCAGGCTGAACCGCCGGTTGCTATTTCGCCGCCTCGGCCTCCGCGCCGAGCCAGGCTGTGCGGAACGCCAGCTGCGCCTCGGTCGGCTTGAGATCGACTTTCTCGAACCGCACCACTTCCAGCGTCGGATCGGCGGCGATGGTCATCGAGGCCTCACGGACTTGCCCGCGCTGGATGAATTTCACGGTCGTGACCTCGCCCGGCTTGAGGCGATCCAGAGCGTCAGTCCAGTCGCCCTCGTTGGCGAACACGAAGCGGCCGATGCTGACGATCCGGTCGCCGGCCTCAACCCCGGCGCCGTAGAGCGGGCTGTTGGGAGCGGGCGGCGCGTCCAGCAGCAGCTCCGTCCCGCTGACCTTGACGCGCGATGAGCCCAGCCAGGCCTTCTTGGGCGACTTCTGACGCAGCTTCAGACCGGCCCGCTCCAGCAGCGGCGCGAAATCCGGTAGGGTCGAGCCCTCGATGCTGGCCTTGAAGAAGGCGTCGGCGAAGGCCTGATCGCCGGTCGTCTTGGCCAGGGCGGCGCGGATGTCGGCGGGCGTATAGGGCTTCTCGGTCACGCCGTGGGCGCGCCACATCTGCTTCATGAAGTCGTCGAGGCTGAGCGACTTGTCGCGTCCGCGCAGTTGCAGGTCCAAGGCCAGACCGATCACCGCGCCGTACGGATAGTACGAGGTGAAGATGTTCGGATTGACCGGATCCAGCGCCGCGGCCGCATCGACGAAAGGCGCGCGCAGGCTCATCTCCTGTGGCGAGCCATAGAGCCGGCCCGGACCGTTGACGACGCCGTTCAGCGTTCCGGATAGTCCGGCGAGGAATTCATCCGTCGTCGACTGTCCCGCCCGACGGATCAGCAACGGGCCATAGTACTGGGTGAAGCCTTCGGCCAGCCAGAGCGACGGCGTTGGGTTGGCCTTGGTGAAGTCGAACGGCTCCAGTTCGGCGGGGCGGATGCGCTCGACGTTCCAGGCGTGGAAGAACTCGTGGCTGGCGGTGTTCAGCTGGCTGAAATTGCCGCGGAACAGCGAGCGCGGCTGGCTGATGAAGNNNATGCCGTCACCGGTGATCTGCGGCATGTAGTCGGCGATGAAGGTGTATTCGCCGTAGTCGAACTTGGGCAGTTCGCCGAACACCTTGATGTGCTCGGGCACGATGGCTTTCAGCTTCGCCGCGAAGATGTCGGCGTCCTCGGGCGTACCCGGGTCATGCAGGGCCAGCCGGAAGGTGTAGTCACGCCCCTTGTCGGTGACCTTCCACTCGCGCACGGTCATGGCGCTCAGCTCGGTGGGGCTGTCCATGAAGTACTGCAGGTTCGGCGCCCAGAAGGTGTAGGGCTGGCCCGCCGCAGCGGGCAGTTGGGTGGCGATCTTCCAGGCCGGATCGGCGCGTTCAAAGCGAACGCGGATCGGCTTGTCGTCATAACCGACCGCCCACAGGAAGGTCGCCGGCATGTTGAGGTGGGCGTGGGTCCTGTCGACTTGCGAATAGGTGCCATCGCCGCGATCGGCGTAAAGGGTGTAGGTGACCTTCACCGTCCCGTCATGGCCAGAGACCACCCAGCCGTAGGGGTCGGTGCGATCCACCGTCAGCGGCTTGCCCGCGCCATCGACGGCGCTGACTTGGTAGACGTTCTTGGCGAACTCATGGATCGCGTAGCGGCCCGGCGAAGAGCGCGACATCCGCAGCTTCAGCGCGCCCTTGGGAACCTTGCGGAAGGTCGCCGTGATCCGGGCCTCGTGGTGCGCGGCGTTGGGGAACGCGACATCGGACAAGGGTCAAAGCCGACAGGCCGAACAGAAGCTTCCGCATAAACTCATTCCCCTCGCGATCGCGCGGCGAACTTTGCGCCAAGCGCTAGGAGAGTCGCAAGGCGAGCGTCCAAAGCAAAACGCCCCGGGAGCGATCCCAGGGCGTTTCGTCAGGTCTTGTCAGTCTTTCAGTTGGCCAGGCGGCGCAAGAACGACGGGATCTCCAGATCCTCGGCGTCATCGGCCTGCGGCGTCTCGATCGGCTGCAGCTGCGGACGCGCGCCCTGGGTCGAGCGAGCCTGCGGCTGCGGCGCGGAGGCTTGTTGCTCGTAGCGCTGACGACCGCCGCCGAACATCGAGAAGAACCCGCCCTGCTTCTGGGGGCGACGCTCTTCGTAGTAGTTGCTCTCGGGGAACAGCGGCTCTTCGGCGACGTCATCGACCAGCGGATCGACGATGCGGTTCACCGGCCGGGCCGGAGCCGCGGAAATACGCGGTTCTTCAGCTACAGTCGGCTCGTCGTAGTACAGCTCGGCTTCCGGCTCGGGGGCCGACATCACGATCTCGGGCTCCGGCGCCGGCTCGGGCGCAAAAGCCACCGGACGCTCGGCCGGGCGAGCGGCTTCGTAGCGCGCGGTCGGGCGAGCCGGTTCGGGCTGTGGCGCGGGACGCGAGGTCTCGGCGATCAGCGGCTGAGCCGAGATATTGCGCGAAACGGGCTTGGGCTCGATCTGGGCGATCGAGGCGCCGTCCATGCCGGTGGCGACCACCGACACGCGGATGACGCCTTCCAGCGACGGATCGAAGGCCGCGCCGAAGATGATGTTGGCTTCCGGATCAACCTGGTCGGAGATCGCATTGGCGGCCTCGTCGACTTCCAGCAGGGTCATGTCCATGCCGCCGGTCACGTTGACCAGCACGGCCTTGGCGCCCTTCAGCGAGACTTCGTCCAGCAGCGGGTTGGCGATGGCGTTCTGAGCGGCCATCAGGGCGCGGTCTTCGCCGGTTCCCTCGCCGGTGCCCATCATCGCCTTGCCCATCTCGGTCATGACCGTGCGGACGTCAGCGTAGTCGAGGTTGATCAGGCCCGGCAGGACCATCAGATCGGTGATCGAGCGGACGCCCGAGTGCAGCACCTGGTCAGCCATGCCGAAAGCTT
>NCDQ01000300.1:0-1828 GCA_002280275.1 Caulobacter vibrioides
CGATCCACCACGCCAGCGCAGGCAATTCGAAGTAATCTTCATTGCTCAGCGATGAAGCGTAGCGCTTGGCGAGGTTCTCCGCCTGTTCGGAATGATCAGTGAGGTAGATGTCGAGCGTGGGTTTCGATTTGGTCGTCCGCAGCAGGCCGCCCTGACGATGGTGATCGACGGCACCGAACATAGCGTCGAGGCCACCGGCGACGCCGTCTGGATCATGACCCTGCACTCGGCCAAGGGCCTGGAGTTCCCGCTGGTCTTCCTGCCCGGCTGGGAGGAAGGCGTGTTCCCCAGCCAGCGCAGCATGGACGACAAGGGCGAGAAGGGCCTCGAGGAAGAGCGTCGCCTGGCCTATGTCGGCATCACCCGCGCCCGGGAAGAGGCCCGCATCAGCTTCGTCGCCAACCGGCAGGTCTATGGCCGCTGGACCAGCCAACTGCCCAGCCGCTTCGTCGACGAACTGCCGATCGCCCACGTCGATGCGGCGTCCGAGACCGGCTACTACGGTGGCGGCCCCGGCATGCAGTCGACGGCGGCCTCCCGCTGGGACGACCCCGGCACGTCCGCCTTCCAGGCTGGCAGCTACGACAGCCCCGGCTGGAAGCGGGCCCAGGAGCGGACCTCGGGCTTTGGCGAGCGTGGCGGATCGTGGCGCGGCGCGCAGGGCGTACGCGCGGGCTCGTCCGCCCGCTCGGCCCCGATCGAGGGCGAAGGCCGGTTAGTCGCCGTCTCGGCCCCCACCAATAGCGCCTATTCACGCGGCGACCGGGTGTTCCACGTCAAGTTCGGCTACGGCAAGATCACCGGGATCGAAGGCAACAAGCTGACCGTGGCCTTCGACAAGGCCGGCGACAAGAAGGTCATCGACAGTTTCGTCGAGAAGGCCTGATCAGCGCTCGGGCTTTAGCCCGGGACGGACGCCGTCATGCTCGGGCTGCGCCTCACTGGGGCGCGGCCCCAGCGTCTCCCAGGCGCCGACGGCGATCAGAACCAGGCTCGTCAGCCAGGATAGCGCCAGCGGCTGAAGGTGCGGCGACGCCACGCCTAGCCCCGCCAGCGCCGCCAGGCCGAACAGACGGGACGTCGACCAACGCCTGAACACCGCCCGCTTGAACAGGAGCGCGCCGAGCAGGAACAGCGCGGGTCCGCCGATCAGGGCCAGAGCCACCTTGGTCTCCATGTGGCCGAGCGGATGGTGGATCACCCACTCATCCCCCACCGCGGTGACGATGATCCCGGCGATGATCGGCAGATGGGCGTAGGTGTAGGCCACGCGGGCGATCGCGCCTGGATCGCTGGCCTCGGCGATCGCCTTGCTGGCCGCCTCGGCGGTGGAGGAGAAATAGATCCACCACATGGCCAGGCTGCACAGGAAGGCGCCGGCGAAAGCGGCCATGACCGGCGCTTCCCACGCCAAGCCAATGACGGTCGATCCCGAGATGATGATCGACTCGCCCAGCGCGATGATCGTGAACAGGGCGCAGCGTTCGGCCATGTGGCCGCCTTCCACGTTCCACTCCGAGGTCTTGGTGCGACCAAGGCCGGGGGTCCAGAAGCCGACGGCGGGCGAGACATACTCGATCGCGATCGCCAGCCCCCAGACCAACAGTCGGCCCTCACCCTCGACGAAGGCGCCGGCGATCCAGAACAGGCCGGCGAAGGAGAGCCAGGCCGTGATCCGCAGGAAGTTGGCCCGGTGCCCTTCGTCCTTCCAGGCCGTCCACAGGAAGAAGGCGCTGCGCCCCACCTGGATGAAGACGTGAGCGGCGGCGAAGGCCAGGCCCCGCGCGCCAAACGCATCGGGGATCGAGGCCGCCAGCACCATGGCGGC
>NCDQ01000300.1:1837-5392 GCA_002280275.1 Caulobacter vibrioides
CATCATCACGAACAGCATCAATCTGACCGCGCCCCGCTCGGGGTCCAGCCAGTTCGTCACCCAGGCGGTGTAGATCCACGACCACCAGACCGCGAGCAGCAGCACCGCCGCGTGCAGGACGCCCGGCCCATCAGGGTGCTTGAGGACCACATGCGAAAGCTGGGTCACCGCGAAGACGAAGACCAGGTCAAAGAACAGCTCGGCATAGGTCACCCGCGCATGCTCGTCGGCGTTGCGGGGGCGCAGCAAGCTGGGAACGATCTTGGCCATGTCTGTCATCCTAACGCATCAACGTTCGCCGGGAATGGAGAACCAAAATCTGCCTGAGGCGCTATGCCGACATGCAACGCCTGAACCTCATGATCACCGCGCTCTTGGCCTTTGGCGCGACACGACCCGTCGCCTTCGGCGCGCCGGCCTGCGCCTTCATCGGCGCGCTGGCGGGTCTGGCCATGCAGACAGGCCCGCAAGACGGCCCTTTCCAGCCCGCCATGGAACCGACGCGGACCAGGGTGGTGTCTACTGCTGAGCCTATTGTCTATCCCTCTGGCGATCTTCCCGACTACGTGGTTGGAACCGACTATCTCAAGGCGACCCAGGCCCCGCCGGTCACCTACGCTCACTATGAGCCGCCGCCCCTGCCCCCGCCGCCCGAGCTTCCAGCCTACGTCCCCGCCCGACATGTCGCCGCAGACGCATCGGCCAAGCCCGAGAACGCGCGCTGGGCGTCGGAGCGCGGCGACATCCTCAACGTGTCGCTTCCCGAGGATCATCCGTCAGCGCCAGCGGACAACCTGATGCTCGCCGACGCCGCCGCCACCGGCATGACGTCGCGCTGAAGGCTCGCTTTTCGCCGGCTTTGCCGCTAACGGAGCGGCATGACCGACTATACGCCCCAGCAGATCGTCGCCCGCGGCTCGCGTGTCGAGGCCGAGACCGCCGCCGACGCCATCGACAACCATCCGGGCCTGGAAGGCGCCACCTACTCGATCCTGGAAGAGGATGAAGATCGCGGCGTCTGGCGCATCGACGCCTTCCCGACGACCGACGAGGAAGACGCCAGCCTGATGGCGCTGCTGGCCGAGTATGACCTGAAGGTTTCGCGCGACACCCTGGCTGACGCCGACTGGCTGGCCATGGCGCTGTCGGGCCTGCCGCCGGTACGGGCCGGCCGCTTCTTCGTCTACGGCATGCACGATCGCGGCCGCCTGCCGGCCAGCACGGTGAACCTGCGCATCGAGGCCGGCGCGGCCTTCGGCACCGGCCACCACGGCACCACCGTTGGGTGCCTGCAGGCCTATGACCGCCTGATCAAGGCGCGCAAGTTCAACAAGGTGCTCGATGTCGGCGCCGGCACGGGCCTGCTGGCCATCGCCGCCGCCCGCACCGGCAGCAAGCTGGCCGTCGGCACCGACATCGACAAGCCGTCCGTGCGGATCGCCAAGGAAAACGCGGAGGTCAACAAGGCCAACGCCCGCTTCGTCCACGCCTCGGGCCTGGGCCACCGCCTTGTCGCCGAGAACGCGCCCTATGACCTGGTTTTCGCCAACATCCTGGCCCGGCCGCTGATCAGCCTGGCCCAGGACATCAAGCGCGCCTTGGTTCCCGGCGGCACGGTCATCCTGTCGGGCCTGCTGCGCACCCAGGAGCGGATGGTCAAGGCCGCCTACCTGTCGCGCGGCTTCAAGGTGGTGACCCGCATCCACCGCGACGCCTGGGCGACGCTGGTGCTGCAGCGGCCTTAACGCGTTGAAACACAATCCTCCCCCTCGCGGGGGAGGTGGCCCGAAGGGACGGTGGGGGAAGGTCTGCAAACCTTGCCTCTTCCCCCTCCGTCGTCTCTTCGAGCCGACACCTCCCCCGCTAGGGGGAGGATTGAACATCTTCCCTGTGCGCTCGGAGAGGCCTAAATCCTCCTCATGCGCCAGACCTTCGACGAATCCACCGATCCCTCCTTCGGCCCCAAGCACGTCCCGCTGATCCGCCAGGCCATGGCGGCGCAGGGGCTGGACGGCTTTCTCGTGCCGCACGAGGACGAGCACCAGAACGAGTATCTGCCCGCCGCCAACGACCGGCTGGCCTGGGCCAGCGGCTTCACCGGCTCGGCCGGGGCGGGCGTGATCCTGAAAGACCGCGCCGCCGTCTTCGTCGACGGCCGCTATACGCTGCAGGTCCGCGAGCAGGTCGATCAGGGCGTGTTCGAGATCCGCGACCTCGTCGAGGGCGGCGTGCCCGCCTATCTGGAGACCGTCTCGAAAGGCGCCGTCATCGGCTATGACGCCCGCCTGCACAGCCCCGCCGCCCTGGATGGCCTGAAGGCCGCCGCGACCCGCGCCGGCGCGGTGCTGAAGCCCGTCGAGGCCAACCCCGTCGACCAGGCCTGGGGTTCGGCGCGTCCGGCCCAGCCCATGGCCCCCGTGGTTCCCCAGCCTCTCGAACACGCGGGCGAAGAGTCCAGCGCCAAGCGCGCCCGCGTCGGCGCTTCGGTCGCGGCGCTGGGCGCCGACGCCGCCGTGATCACCGCCCCGGCCTCGATCGCCTGGCTGTTCAATGTGCGCGGCGGCGACGTCATCCGCACACCGCTGCCGCTGTCGCAAGCCATCCTGAACGCCGACGGCACGGCGCGACTGTTCCTGGAACCGGCCAAGCTGACGACCGACCTGCCGGCCTGGCTGGGCAACCAGGTCTCGCTGGAGACGCCGGACAAGCTTGAGGCCGCGCTCGCTGACCTGTCAGGCAAGAGCGTCGTGGTCGATCCGGCCCAGTCCTCGGCCTGGTATTTCGACACCCTGACCGCCGCCGGCGCCAAGGTGGTGCGGGCGATGGATCCCTGCACGATGCCGCGCGCCTGCAAAAACGCCGTCGAGCTGGAGGGCACGCGCGAGGCCCACCGCCGCGACGGCGCAGCCCTGACCCGCTTCCTGCACTGGCTGGCCACCGAAGGCCAGATCAACCCGCCCGACGAGAAGGAAGCCGTCGCCAAGCTGGAAGCCTTCCGTGAAGCCACCGGCGTGCTGAAGGATCTTTCCTTCGACACCATCGGCGCGGCCAACGGCCACGGCGCCCTGCCCCACTACCGCCCGACCGAACGCTCTAACGAGCGCGCCAGGATGGGCTCGCTGCTGCTCGTCGACAGCGGCGGCCAATATCTGGACGGCACCACCGACGTCACCCGCACGGTCGCGATCGGCGAACCCTCGGCCGAGATGGTCCAGCGCAACACGCTCGTTTTGAAGGGCCACCTGGCCATCGCCCGCCTGCGTTTCCCGGCCGGGACCACCGGCTCGGCGATCGACGCCCTGGCGCGGATGGCGCTGTGGGCGCACGGCCTGGACTATGACCACGGCACAGGCCACGGCGTCGGCGTCTATCTGGGCGTCCACGAAGGCCCGCAGCGGATCTCCAAGGCGCCGAACACCATCGCCCTGCAGCCGGGCATGATCGTCTCGAACGAGCCCGGCTACTACAAGGATGGCGAGTACGGCATCCGCATCGAGAACCTGGAAGTCGTCATGCCGGCCGAGGACGTGCCCGGCGGCGAGCGCCCGATGCACC
>NCDQ01000301.1 GCA_002280275.1 Caulobacter vibrioides
GCCTCACCAGCCAAGGTCGAGCGGTATACGGCGCCCGCGACCTACAGGATCATCATGACCCGACACAAGCTGCGCGACGCCAGCTTCATTTGGCAGACGGTTGCTTGCGGTCCCGGTCGCACGCCTCCGCGCACCGGCGACTGATGCGCGAGCGGACAGACAATCGCCTAAAGTAACGCCCGTCCCGACGAAAACTCTTTTTGGGTTTTCACTTCGGGCTGACGGTCGCGACAGAAAAGAAATTCGCCCCCGAGGTGAATTTTTGGGACAACATCGTTTCTTCTTTGGTTAAGGTTAATTGTCGCGTTCCGGGATCGGACTCCAAGTTCGTTCCACGACTGTACAGTTTTGGGTTGAGGGCAAACGAGGGGGCTCGAGTGACGAAGAAGGTCTTGATGGGTTTGGTGGCGATCGCCGTCACCGGCATGTCGGTGAGCCCGGTGCTCGCGGACGGCCGCAACTATGCGCCGGCGCCCGCCGCGCGCAGCTATCCGCCGGTTCCGCCGCCGCCGTCGTATCCGCCCGCGCCGCGCCCGCCGTCGCCGCACCCGGGCTCGCCTGCGGACGACTGCCTCTGCACGCGCCCTGTGGTGTTCTACGGCCCGACCACGGGCTGGGGCGACATCCGAGTCGCGGCTCCTGGCGTCCGCGTCTATGGCGAGCCGGTGGTCGTGCCGTCGGGCCGCATCGATATCCAGGGCCCGCCGGTCTATGTCGACGCCCCGCCGGTCCGCGTGGCCGCGCCGCAGATCTATCTGCACCGTCCCGAAGTGCATGTGCGTCCGTCGGCCGTTACGGTCGAAGCGCCGCAGATCCACTTCAGCGGCTGCGCCGACGGCGTGCGCTGTGAACCAGCTCCGCCGCGTCGCTGAGCGCAACCTAAGTCGTGAGATTATCGAGGAGGGTGGCCACCGGCCCCCTCCTCTTCCTTTTCGCGGGCCGAGCCGGGATCAGCGCTGCGGCGCGCAGAAGGCTCGCGCTTCGCGGGCCAGCGGCAAGTCGCCGCCCTCTAGCGCGGCCTTCACCGCATCGTCGCAACGATTCTCGCTCAGAAGGCCCGTGACCTTGCTGTGCAAGGCGGCGGACTTTGCGGCGGCCTCTTTCAGAAGCTGCGCCTCCTTGCGTTCGCCAGGCAGACAGGGCGAATACCACTTGGCCTCTCCGCAGCGGGCGATCAGGCGGGTCTGGCGGGACAGATCCGACGAGGTCCCGGATACAGGCGTTTCAACGGGCATCTCGAGGACAGGCTTGGCGCTCGCGGCCGGCGCCAGTTCCACAGAAGCGGGCGGCGCGACCACCGGCGGCTGCCCTTCCAGCGGTTTCACCGTCATCTCGGTCGGCATCTGATAGTGGCAGACCCAGCCCTTGTCGGTCGTCTGGCAGGACTGCAGCGTCGCGCGCGCCTCCTCAGACGGCGCGGAGGCCTGCAACAAAGCGAGCATAAGCAACAGCATGGCAGACCCCGTTCGGCGCGTTCCAGAACGCGCTCCCTACAGTATGCGCCTCCTGCGGATCGCAACAAGTCAGGGTATGGATTGAGGCGGCGGCGCGACCCGTTGTGGGGAGCCGGCGAAGCCGGCCTTTCCTTAATGGTCAAAGCCGCCTAAGACGCGGGCTCATGACGGCTTCCGCCCATGACACCGCCCACGCTGCGATCGAGACGATCCGCGCCCGCGTCTTCGCCTTTCCCAAGCGCCATTTCCTGTCTGCGGGAGATCTGAACGCGCCGCAGGCGGCCGATCTGCTGGATCTGGCCGACGCCTTCGTCGCCCTGAACCGACAGACCTCCAAGACCCTCGACATCCTCAAGGGTCGGACGCTGATGAACCTGTTCTTTGAGAACAGCACCCGCACCCAAAGCTCGTTCGAGCTGGCGGGCAAGCGCCTGGGCGCCGACGTCGTCAACATGAATCCCAAGACTTCGTCGGTCGCCAAGGGCGAGACCCTGATCGACACGGCCGTGACGCTGAACGCCATGCGGCCCGACCTCTTGGTCGTCCGCCACGCCTCGTCGGGCGCGGCCAGCCTGCTCAGCCAGAAGGTCAGCGGCCACGTCGTCAACGCCGGCGACGGCCAGCACGAGCACCCGACCCAGGCCCTGCTCGACGCGCTGTCGATCCGCCGCGCCTTTGGTCGCGTGTCGGGCCTGACGGTAGCGATCTGCGGCGACGTGCTGCACAGCCGGGTGGCCCGCTCGAACGTCGCCCTGCTGCACACCCTGGGCGCCAGCGTGCGCCTGGTGGGTCCGCCCACCCTGATGCCGGCCCAGGCCGAGCGCTGGGGCGTCGCCGTCCACCACGACATCAAGGCAGGCCTGGCCGGCGCCGATGTCGTGATGATGCTGCGCTTGCAGTTGGAGCGGATGCAGGGCGCATTCGTGCCGTCCACCCGTGAGTACTTCCGCTTCTACGGCCTTGATCGGGAAAAGCTTTCCCGCGCCGCGCCCGGCGCCAAGGTCATGCACCCAGGGCCGATGAATCGGGGCGTCGAGATCGATTCCGACGTCGCCGACGATCCAGCGATCAGCCTCATCCAGGACCAGGTCGAGATGGGCGTCGCGGCCCGGATGGCGGTGCTGACCAGCCTCGCGGCGCGGATCGAGGAGGCTGGGCGATGATCGCGGCCTCCATCCATTTTCCCGACCTCCCCGGCGAATGCCGGGGCCCAGATCGAACCCGCGAGCATAGCCATCTGAGGTCGGGCTCGATGGCGCGATCACTCCAAACTCACCCGATGAATCTGGATCCCGGCATTCGCCGGGAAGATCGGATGTTTGTGTTCGGTTCGCGAGGCCTGCAAGCATGAACGCCCCCCAGCCCCTCGCCTTCGTCAACGCCCGCCTGGTCGATCCCGAGAGCGGCTATGACGGTCCCGGCGGTGTCATCGTCTCCGAAGGCGTCATCACCGACGTCGCCAAGGGCCGCGAGTTCGGCAAGCTGTCTAAGGCCGTCCGGGTCGTGGACTGCGGCGGCGCGCTTCTGGCGCCCGGCCTGATCGACCTGCGCGTCCGCACCGGCGAGCCCGGCGCCGAGACCAAGGAAACCCTGGCCAGCGCCGCCAAGGCCGCCGCGGCCGGCGGTGTCACCTCGTTCGTGGTCCAGCCCGACACCGCCCCGGCGATCGACGATCCCAGCATGGTCGACTTCATCCTGCGCCGCGCCCGCGACGTCGACAGCGCCCGCATTCTGGTGGCCGGCGCGGCGACCAAGGGTCTCCTGGGTGAGCAGATGGCCGAGATCGGCCTGATGCGCGAGGCCGGCTGCGTCTATGTCACCGACGCGGGCAAGCCGATCGTCGACAGCAAGGTCATGCAGCGCGTCCTGACGTATGCCAAAGGCTTCGACACCCTGCTGGCTCACCGGCCGATGGACCCGTGGCTTGGCAAGGGCGGCGCGGCGATCGGCGGCGAATTCGCCGGCCGCATGGGCCTGCCCTCGATCTCGCCGATGGCCGAACGGATCATGCTGGAGCGCGACGTCGCCCTCCTCG
Source organism: Caulobacter vibrioides (assembly GCA_002280275.1). GTDB lineage: Bacteria > Pseudomonadota > Alphaproteobacteria > Caulobacterales > Caulobacteraceae > Caulobacter > Caulobacter vibrioides_A. Next base: position 3,490 of record NCDQ01000301.1, read on the forward strand.
AGGCCACCGGCGGCAAGCTGCTGGTCTTTCAGATCAGCTCGGCGCAAGCGTTGGAGACGCTA
>NCDQ01000302.1 GCA_002280275.1 Caulobacter vibrioides
GAAGCAGGAAGGTTATTTTTGAGCGCCCCCTCCCCCCAGCGCGACCTGCTGCGCTTCATCACCTGTGGCTCGGTCGATGACGGAAAATCGACCCTGATCGGCCGCCTGCTGCACGACCTGGGCGTCGTGCCCGAGGACCAATTGGCGACCATTCTGGACGCCGACGGCCGACCCGACTTCTCGCGCCTGGTCGACGGCCTGCTGGCCGAGCGCGAGCAGGGCATCACCATCGATGTCGCCTACCGCTTCTTCGCCACCGAGAAGCGCAAGTTCATCGTCGCCGACACCCCCGGCCATGAGCAGTACACCCGCAACATGGTCACCGGCGCCTCGACCGCCGACGCGGCCGTGATCCTGATCGATGCGCGTAAGGGCGTGCTGACCCAGACCCGTCGCCATAGCTATCTGGTCAGCCTGCTGGGCATCCGCCACGTGGTGCTGGCGGTGAACAAGATGGACCTGGTCGGCTGGGACCGGGGCGTGTTCGACAAGATCGTCGCCGACTACCGCGCCTTCGCCGAGCAGATCGGGCTGGAGGTCTTCACGCCCATCCCGATCTCGGGCCTGGGCGGCGACAACATCGCCGCGCGCAGCGCGGCGACGCCCTGGTTCGACGGCCCGATCCTGATGGACTGGCTGGAAGCCGTCGAGGTCGAAGACGACCTCCAGGCCAAGCCCTTCCGCATGCCGGTGCAGTGGGTGAACCGCCCCAACCTCGACTTCCGGGGGTTCTCGGGCCTCATCGCCTCGGGTTCGATCAAGCCCGGCGACCGCATCCGCGCCCTGCCCTCGGGTCGCGAGAGTCGCGTGGCCCGCATCGTCACCTTGCCGGGCGACCTCGATCAGGCCGTAGCCGGCCAATCGGTCACCCTGACCCTGGAAGACGAGATCGACATCTCGCGCGGCGACGTCATCGCCGCCGCTGACGCGCCCGCCCCCGTGGCCAACCAGTTCGAGGCCACCCTGGTGTGGATGGACGACGAGCCGCTGCCGCCGGGCCGGACCTATCTGCTGAAGCTGGGCGCGCGCACGGTCGGCGCCAGCGTCACCGACATCAAGCACCGCGTGAACGTCAACACGCTGGAAAAGACCGCCGCCAAGCGCCTGGAATTGAACGAGATTGGCGTCTGCAATCTCTCGCTCGACCAGGCGATCCCGTTCGAGGCCTACGCCGACAACCGCCAGATGGGCGGCTTCATCCTGATCGACCGGCTGAGCAACCGCACCGTTGGCGCGGGCATGATCAACTTTGCCCTGCGGCGCGCCGACAACATCCATTGGCAGCATACCGACGTCAGCAAGGTCTCGCGGGCGGCGCTGAAGCGCCAGCGCGGCCAGGTGGTCTGGCTGACGGGCCTGTCGGGCGCGGGCAAGTCGACGATCGCCAATCTGGTCGAGAAGCGCCTGCACGCCCTGGGCCGTCACACCTATCTGCTGGACGGCGACAACGTCCGGCATGGTCTGAACAAGGACCTCGGGTTCACCGAAGAGGACCGCGTCGAGAACATCCGCCGGGTGGCCGAGGTCGCCAAGCTGATGGTCGACGCGGGCCTCATCGTGCTGACCGCCTTCATCTCGCCGTTCCGGGCCGAGCGCCAGCTGGCCCGCGACCTTCTGGAGCCGGGCGAGTTCATCGAGGTGTTCGTCGACACGCCGCTAGCCGTCGCCGAGGCGCGGGACGTCAAGGGCCTCTACAAGAAGGCCCGCTCAGGCCAGCTCAAGAACTTCACCGGCGTCGACAGTCCCTATGAGGCGCCGGTGTCGCCGGAGCTCCGGATCGACACCACCGCGATTGATCCCGTGGAGGCGGCGGAACGGATCGTGGCGTGGCTGGAAGGCCAGGAGATCGACTACACGATCTGAGGCCGCTCAGAACCGGAGCCTGTCGGAAGACAGGCTCCGCGCCCGGCGCGTCAGCAGGATTGCGCCGACGAGGCCCAGCAGCGCCATGAAGGCCGTGGCCAGATAGCCGAACGCGCCGAAGGCGTCGAACAGCGGCCCCGACGCCAAGGTCGCTATACCCAGCGTGAAGCCTGACGACAGCGCCGAATTGATCGCCTGCGCCGGTGACGCCGCCGATGGCGGCGCCAGCTTCTCGATCAGCCGCAGCGACGCCAGGAACGAGGCCGCGAAGGTCAAGGCGTGCAGCATCTGCAGCGGGAACAGCGCCCACAGCGGCGGCTCGAACGCGTAGGCCGTCCAGCGCAGCGCAGCGGCGCCCGCGCCCAGCACCAGGAACAGCTCCGGACCCCAACGCCGACGCAGGGGTTCCAGGAACCACATGAAGGCCACCTCGGCCGCGACGCCCACGCCCCAAAGTACGCCGATCATCGGCTCGCTGATCCCCTGCTTGCGCCAGAGGATGGCCGAGAAGCTGTAATAGAAGGCGTGCGCGCCCTGGATCAGACCCGCCGTGACCACCGCCAGGACGAAGGTCCGGTTGCGCAGCAGCTCCGACAGGCCATTCCAGCGTTCGGCCCGCGGCGGCTTGGCGCCCTCGGCGTGGACGCGCTCCGCAGGCACCAGCGTCGCGGCGGCCACCGCCCCGAACAGGCAGGCCGCCGCGATCCAGATGGCGATGATGGTCGGCGCCGCGAACGTGAGGATCGCGCCCATGGCGAGGTTGGCCGCGATGAAGGCGCTGGAGCCCGTGCCGCGCGGGATCCCGTAGTTGAAACCTTCCACCCGCGCGCGCCGCAGAGTGATGACGTCGATCAGCGGCGAGACCGTCGACAGCAGGGTCTGGCCGACAAACCAGGCCAGCATGAACCACCAGAGGTTCGCGGGTCCCAGCAGAGCGCCATAACCGATCGCCGCGCCGAGCAGCAGCGCCACCATGGGCGTGCGACGAAGGGTGAAGCCGTCAGCCCAGACCGCAAGCACCGGCCCGGTGAAGGGCTTGAGCAGCAGCGGCACGGCCAGGATCAGGCCGATCTCGCCGCCGCTCATGCCGCGATCGCGCAAATAGGTGCCGATATACGGCAGACTGACGCCCGAACTTAGGAAGATGGCGGCGTAGAACAGGCACAGGCGAACTAGGGTCGAGAGCCCCTGCCCCTCCGTTTTGTCTGCGCCGCCCGTCACCTTACTCCGCGCCGCCGAAGCGGGCCGTCCATTCGGCGATCTGCTCGTCCTCGATCTTCTTGAAGAGGACTTCGGGCACGGTGATCGGCTGGCCGACGCTCAGGGTGTCGAGTTCGGCCTTGGCGTCGTTCGACGGCCAGGCGGCCGGGAAGTCCAGACCGAAGGCGTCCCCGATCTTCTCGGCCGCGAACGGGATGAACGGGGCCGAGATCTTGGCGTACAGCGCGGCCAGGTTCAGGGCGGTGCGGACGATGACCGCGGCGCGGTCGCGATCGGTCTTGATCGCGGTCCACGGCGCGGCTTCCTGCAGATACTCATTGCCGACCACCCAGAGCGCCCGCAGCGCCTGAGCGCTCTTGCGGATCTCGATGGCGTCCATCTGCTCGGAGAGATCCGCCAGACGGGCCGAAACGTCGGCGAACAGCTTCTCTTCCAGCGGCCCAGGCTCGCCGCCCGCCGGGACCAC
>NCDQ01000303.1 GCA_002280275.1 Caulobacter vibrioides
CCCGCGCGGCGCGTGACCTTCTCGATGCTGGTGGGCTCAGACGTCGCGAAGGTCGCGGTGATGTGCATGTTGTCGAATAACGGCGTTTTGTCACCGTACTTGGAGAACACGTCGTTGAAGCTCTGGCAGACCAGGTGGGCGGTGATCCCGTAGCCGGCCATCTCCCCCATGGCGTTCTCCAGGAACGGCAGACTGCCGAGCTTGGGAAACTCGTCGAGCAACAGCAGCAGTCGATGCCGCTTGCGGCGCCGCCGGCTGTCATAGTGCTCGTGCTCCATCAGGCTGTTCACGCTCTGGCGGATGAACACCCGCACCAGGAAGGCCAGGCGGTCGGCATGGGCCTGCGGTGTGATCAGGTAGAAGGTCACCGGCGCCTCGGCGCACACCAAGTCGCCGATCGAGAAATCCGACCAGCTGGTGGCGTATTCGACAAGGGGATCGGCCCACAGCGACAGCGAGGCCCGGCAGGTCGCCAGCACATTGGACTTCACCCGCTCGTCCATGCCGGCGAGCGCTGTGGCCCCCAGCCGCACCTCGGGATGGGTCTCGGGGATGGGCGCCCCGTCCGCGTCGCGCGCCAGGCCATCGTCCGCGTGATAGTCGGGCTGATGGCGATGCTGGGTGTGCAGCATGGCGTGTAGTGTCGGCTCGATGTCGATCAACAGCCGGCGGACTTGCGCGAGATTCTTGCGCTCGTCAGGCTCGCTGTAGAGCACATGCAGGATCACCGCCGTGAAGAAGTCAGTGGCGCTCTGGTCCCAGAAGTTCAGATCGCCGGCCTTGCGCCCGAGCGGGTCGACCAGGATGCCGACCACATTCTGGATGTCGGCGATTTCCATCGGACCCTTGCGGACCTCGAACAGCGGATTCCAGCGCACCGTGTTTGGGTCGGTCGGGGCGAAGTAGAAGACGTGGCTGAACGTCTTCCGATGATCGGCGGTGATGTGCCAAAGCTCCCCCTTGCGGTCGTAGACGAAGGCGCTCTCCGGCCAGGCCACCAGAGTCGGCACCACATGGCCGGCGCCCTTACCGCTGCGCGAGGCGCCCACGATGATGGCGTGCTCCGGGCCGCCGTAGGTCAGATAGCGGCCCTTGAACCGGCCGAGCACCCGGCCCCGGATCTGACCGCCTTGGCCGAACAGTTTGGCGCGCGCGACGTCCGCCAAGTCCGCCCAGGCGTCACGGCCAAACGCCTTGGGCGCGCGCCCCGAGCCGCGGGTCGCCAGCGCCGTGAAAAGGATCGGCGCCATCGCCACCGCGAGACCCGCCAGCCCGGCGCCATCGAACAGCCGCGGGTAGCGCGGCTGCAACGCCAGATACCATTCGGCGAAGGCCCACGGCCGATAGAGACGGACCGGGCCGAGGTCCGCCCAGCCCGCCCCCAAGGCGGCCGCGTAGTGCAGACCGTGCGCCGCCTGTTGGGTGGCCCAACCGAGGCCGAGCAGGATCGCCAAGGCCGCGATCGGCGCGACGAAGAGGAGACGCTGGGAGGTCGTCATTGGAACCTCATCGGCCTGGAAGGATGCCGCGGCCGATGGTCTGCCCCATGGAGCGATTGACGCGCTCGACGGCCAGCGCCCGAGCCTGCGCCGGATAGCGCATCAGGGCGGCCCGGGCGGGCCCGCCGACCTCGCGGATGAACCGGGTTTCGTCGGGCAAGCGAGAAGGAACCTGCAGCTCCTTCTGGCCGAGCGCCTGGGCGACCCGCAGGTCATTGTAGGCCCGCGTGGCGCCCTCGATCCGCTTGTCGATCCGCTTGATCTTGCGCTCCAGCGTGCGCCGCTCACGCGCCACATCGCCCGCCCGCTCCAGCTGCGGTCCGCGTCGCCCCGCGACATAGGCCTGACCTGCCGGCGAGGCGATCCAGGCGGCTCGCACCTGCAGATCGATCTGCGCCCGCCGCGCCGCCGCACGCGCCCGGGCGATGGCGTTAAGCTCCGCGTGCTTGGCCCAGATCATCCGCGCCGGATTGCGGATCCACTGGACGAGGGCGAGCCGCCTCTGGCGCACGCTGGCCACCCGCTGCTCGACCTGACGCAGCCGAAGTTTGGTCGCCGCCAGCGTCGCGCGGGCGGGCTGCAAGAGCTCGCGCTCCAACCCCCGCACGCTGTCGATTTTCGGCAAGACAAGCGCCGACCTTTCGGCCGCCCAAAGATCCCGTTCCGCGATCATCCGGGCGCGCATTTGCTCGGCCTCCGTCGTCAGTTTCGCCACCGGCACGGCGATCACCGGCGCCTCGCGCACCAGCCGATCCGCCGTCGCCTGAAAGTCCGTCCGCAGCTCTTTTCGTTTGGCGTTGTGGGCGTTGGTGTCGCGGTTCTGCTGTCCACGCTCCGAGGCGATGTCCTTGCGCTCCAGAGCGCTCGCTGTCGGCCCCAAATGCACCCCGGGCTCCCGGTCCGAACCCTGCTCGGCCAGGGATAAATGCGAGACTTGCGGCGCGTCCGGACCAAGATGCCGACGCAGATGTTCGTTCTGGATTTCCGCCCACGCCGACCGCCATTCGCGGACCGCCTTCGGACTCCACCACTCGGCCGGCTTTTTGCCGAATCCGGCCGGCGTCACCGACCGGGTCGTCACCAGGATATGGGCGTGGAAATTGCGCTCGTCGCCGGTCTGACCAGGCCGGTGCATCGCCACGTCGGCGACCATCCCGCGCGCCACCAGCTGCTCGGCGACAAACGCCTCCACCAAGGCCCGCCGCTGGGCGAAATCCAGCTCGTGCGGCAGCGAGACCAACAGCTCCCTCGCGGGCACGGCGTCCTTGCGATTCTCGGCCGCCTCGGCCGCGTTCCATAGCGTCTGACGATCTCCGAAAGCGGCCGGGGCGTCGGTCGGCGCCATGATGGCCGCGAACTCGATGTCGCCCTTGGCGCCGAAGTCGAACTCCATCGCCAGACGCTCATCGATCAGGCGATCGCCCGAGCGATAGGCGGCCGCCGCGACGGCGGACCGGCCGGCCGATCTTTGGATGGTCTGCACCTCTAGTCGGTACTGCGCCATGCGCCCTCCTCCAGCCTAGTCGCTACGGCCCCTGCCGGGATCGCTAAGGGCAGCGCCCTTGGCTCAAGGGTTTCTTCGGATCGTAGAGACGAAGGGCCTTGAGGGTGTCGGGCGAGGCCTGACCGCAGGGTTGGTGGGCGCAGCACATCCAACCCGTAACTGCGCCCTTGTGACGAATTACGATGAACCCCGGCATAGACCGATTTGCACTTTGGTGGCAGGATTACGCCGTTTCGTGCTTTTTCCTCAATGAAAGGCCGCGTCATGGCCAAGGTCGACAAGCGCCGCAGAAACGCCCGCCCCTCCAAGTACAAACCCCGCTCGCCCGCCCAGTTGGCCCGCAAACGCGAGCTCTGGGCGGCCCGTTCAAGCGACCGCGAACGGGCGAAAAGGACCGACGAAGAAGCCGCCCTCATCGAGCGTTTGGCGGAGCTGGAGACCGCGCTTCGAGAGGCGGGCCAGGACGGAATCCATAAGCAGCGGCACGTCACCCCGCTTGAAGATATCGAGGATGACGCCAAGCGTTTCCACGTGCTGAAGGCGCGCTTTCCACGTGCTGAAGGCGCGCGTCGAACGGCTCGAAGCCCTGTGGTCGATCAACAAGCGCAGGCGCGAAACGCGCGGCAAGATCATCATCGGCGGCGCCCTGCTGGCGGAAGCCGGCGACGCCCACATTGCCGGAGATGACGAGCTGCTGGCCCGCCTGATCGACATCCTTGATCGCCGTGTCGAGCGCGTCCGCGACCGCCTGACGGTGCGCGAACTCTTAGGGGATGTGCCCCTGCCCTTGCGCCCGGGCGGCGACCTGGATGAGGACGCGGAAAGCGCCCTTCAAGCCGCTGGCGATCGGCTCCCCGATTTTGATCTGATGGCCGAGACAGCCCTCGCGCAGGAAGACGCTGACCCCCTGACGCCGAGTGATCTCGACCCCGACTACGCGGACCTCGATCAGGCCTGGCGCGCCGCCTGATCATCGCTCAGCGCCAGCCGCAAGGCCGGGTCCCACCACGAAGATCGAGCGGCCCGGATCGGCGACCTTGGTGGCCTGTAACGGCCCCTGCCCTGCTTCAGGCGCTGTCGGTTCGGCCGTCGTGTCCCTCGATGCGTCCGCCCGGTTGTCGCCGACGAAAATGGCGCCGCCAGCCGCCTGCCAGGCGGCGGCGGACGACGATCCGCGAGGGGTGGAGGTCGCGGCCGTCGTGCGGGATCCCCTAGCCCCAGCGGACCGCGCTTCGACATAGAAACTGTGGGCGCCAATGACCGCCGAAGGACCCGTGTTCCCGAAGTTGACCAAGCCCTCGGACACCTCGCCCCGACGGGCGCGGTCCGCAACGATCTGCGGGTTCTGGAAGAAGCGCGCGCCGTTCGTCAGATCCGGCAACCGGCCTTCCAGTGCGAGGTTGAGGATAGTCTCGATCCGGGCGCGTTGCGCGACCGTGGAGGCCGGCAGGCGACGCCAGTCACCGCCGGCTCGCATCACCGGCTCGAACTGGCCTCGGGCATTCACCACGGCCTCGACCGTGGCGCCCCAGCGCCCGTCCTGGACCCGGTTGAGGATCGTGTAGACGACGGCGGCCAGGCCGCTGTCGCCCTGATTACCGGCCTCAGCGAACGCGACCCGGGTGATCGCTTCGCGAGCGTCCGGGCCGGCCACGAGGGGCGCGAAACCGCGCTGCGTCAACGGCGGCGCCATTACCGCCGAGGCGGGCGCGGGAGGCGGGCAATTGACGCCCGCGGGCATGGGTTGGGCGCTCTGTCCGCGCGCCAGCAGCAGGCACAATCCCGCCAAGGCTGCCGGGTCCATCAACGGTCTCCAAGGGAGGGAAGCGACAGGGTCACCGGCCGGAACACACCGACGATGTCGGCGCGGCTCACCGGGCCGAAGTAGCGACTGTCGAAGCTGTTGGGGATGCGGTCGGAGAAGACGAAAACCTCGCCGTCGCGAAGCCGGCGGCAGCCGGTCCAACGCGGCAACACGGCGCCACGGCGATCCTGCTGCAGTATGGGGGCCCGCACCTGCCCATTGATCACCAACCAGCCGTCATCCGTGCAGACGTGGTCGCCGGACACGGCGGCGACGGACTTCAAAACCGGGACCCGGCGCAGGTAGCTCATGTGCCCGTCGGCATAGGGAAAGGCGGCCGCAGGCGCGGGAAAGGCGACCAGCGCGCCGACCCTCACCGGCGCGGCCTGCCGCAGATAGAGCCCCTCCGGTTCACTGGCCGTCCGGTTCCACAAGAGCAGCGGGCGAGCGCCCCCAGCCGTAGCCATCGACAGTGCGCTGATGAGCGCGGCCCCGCCGCCCAGGACGCAGGCCAAGGGCTTCCAGCACGGGGCAGTAGGAGTGAGAAACATCAGGTGGGACCGGCGCAGCCAAAACGAGCCGAAGGCTCGGCAGGGCTTGCGGCCACGATGTGACTCATGCCCGGCGATTGTGGGCTTGCCGCGCGGCTAGTCGGTCACTGATACCCCGACGAACGGGGCGAGTTGCCCATGGGCAACTTGTCGGGAACTCTCGCTAGAAGGCGAGGTCCGCGAGGGTGGAAGGAAGGAAGTTGCCCATGGGCAACTAGGCCTTCGGACGGACCCGATCGAGCTCGCGGGCGAAGGCGGCCTGGAAGTCCGCGTTGCTCGCTTCGGCGTCCAGCGACAGTTCGAGCACGACCCGCTTGGCCCCTTTGCGCGCCAGAGTGAAGAGGGTCGCGCCAGCCTCGTTCGTCACATTCATGACGCCCTTGCCGGCCGGCTTCTTGGCCGACGCCGGCGCCGCGGACGCCTTGACCAGCAGAGTCACGACCTTGGCGGGGTCAAGCAGCCCCTTCCCGCTCGCCACCGCCGCCGCCTGCACGCCGGATAGACGCTTGGCTTCCGCCATCACCTTGGGACGCGAAGCGTCGTCAGCCAGCAGGGGTTTCAGCGTCCGGGCATGGCGCTCCTTCAGCTGGCGCGGATCACCGAAGGCTTCGACGACGTCGGTCGGCAGCTTGCCGAGGTCCAGGAAGCGCGAAAGCCACGCCTTGGGCACTTCCAGGCGTTCGGCCATGCGCTGCGCGACACCGCCATAGAAGGTCTCGACCGCATGGCGGTAGTCGAGCGCGCGCTCGTAGTCGAAGGCCGGGTCGTCCTCGACCCGCCGCACGATCGCGGGAAACTCCTGCTCGCCTTGGGAGCGCAAGCTCTCCAGCAGATCGGCGCAGGAGGCCTCGTTGAGCAAATCGTAGCGGCGATTATGACGGCTCCACATTCGGCAACGGGCCGGATCGACGAGCTTGAGGGTCTTTTCCTTGACGTCCCCGGACGTCACCCGCGCCAGGCCGGTCAGGCGGGTGCTCAGACGCTCCGTTGCGGGCGCGCCGCGTTCAACGGTCGGGGTTTCAGTGACCGGAGCCACCAAGCCCGCGAGGATCGAGCGGTTCTTGCCTGTTGTGGATGCCATGACCGCCCTCCCCTACCCGAGTCCCAGCCGGCGAAGCTCAGGCCGATGGCTTGGCCAGGCTTTGCGAATTAGCAGTTCGATCTCGCCGTTCAGGCGATCCAGATTGTTGCGGCAGCGCTCATAGGTCTTGGTCGTCGGACCGCTCAGTTCATAGACGGTGCGCAGCTGGACGTTGGCGTTGTCGATCTCGGCGGAGTCGAGCAGAGAGGCCGACAGCATGTCGGCGCCGAACACCGCCTCCATCATGTCTCGGATCTGCGTGTGGGCGCTCTTGCCCTCATCGACCTTGGTCGCGACGACGCGCAGGAAATGGTAGCCGCGGGCGCCCAGGTGGTTCTGCATAACCTCGAGCGTCTCAACGATCATCCGCAGGAAGTGCGCCGTCGAGGCGAAGTCGACGGTCGAGGGCGGCGTCGGAATCAGCAGCGCATTGGCGGCGCGC
>NCDQ01000304.1 GCA_002280275.1 Caulobacter vibrioides
GGCAGGGTCTGCCACTGGGCGCCGACGGCTTCCTGACCGTCTCGGCCGAGTACCGCGACCGCAATCCGACCAGCCGTGGCGACATCGACGTCCGCGTCACGCCCGCCCGCGTCACCTCGCGCTTCGGCGACGCCGAGGTGAAGGACAAGACCGTCTACCTGAACGCCGGCCTGCCGGTCGGGTCGGGCTGGGAAGCCTATGGCTGGGCCGGCTACCAGACGCGCGAAGGCGGCAGCGCCGCGTTCCCGCGCATCGTCGGCGACGCGCGCCAGACGCCGGTCGCCTCGATCTATCCGAACGGTTATCTGCCGATCATCGCCACCGACATCGAGGACTCCACGGCCGCCTTCGGCCTGAAGGGTGATCTGGCGGGCTTCAAGGTCGATCTCAACGTCGTCTACGGCAAGAACAAGATCGACTATCGCACCGAGAGCTCGGCCAACGCCTCGTACGGCGCGGCCAGCCAGACCAGCTTCCAGTCCGGCGGCATGACCTACGACCAGACCGTCGTCGGCCTCGACGTATCGCGCGGCGTGGACATCGGCGCCTACGAGCCGCTGAACGTCGCCTTCGGCGCCGAAGCGCGCTGGGAGGGCTACTCGATCCGCGCCGGCGAGCCGACCTCGTACAATCGCGGCCCGATCACCACGGCCGCAGCGGGCGCGCAGGGCTTCCCCGGCTTCCAGCCGTCGAACGTGCTGTCGCGCGACCGCGACAATATCGGGCTCTATCTCGACCTCGAGTCGCGCCTGACCGAGCGCTTCACCGCCTCGGCGGCCATCCGCTACGAGGACTATTCGGACTTCGGATCGACGACGACCGGCAAGCTGGCCGCGCGCTACGAGTTGGCCGACGGCTTGGCCCTGCGTGGCGCGGCCTCGACCGGTTTCCGGGCCCCGGCCCTGCAGCAGCAGTTCTTCACGACCACCTCGACGAACTTCATCATCGTCAACGGCGTCTCCACGCCGGTGGAAGTCGGCACCTTCCCGGCCACCAGCGCGGTGGCCAAGGTGCTGGGCGCCAAGCCGCTGGAAGCCGAGAAGTCCAACAACTATTCGGCCGGCCTGGTGTTCCAGCGCGGCCCGTTCGAGCTGACCGTCGACGCCTATCAGATCAAGATCGACAACCGGATCGTGCTCTCCGAAAACATCCAGGGCTCCGCCACCGGCTCGGCCACCGCCGTGGCGATCTACAACATGCTGGCGCCGTTCAACGTGACGGCGGCGCGCTTCTTCCTTAACGGCGTCGACACCAAGACCAAGGGCGTCGACGTGGTGGCGCGCTACCGGATCGACGACGATCAAGCCGGACGCTTCGACCTGACGGCGGCGGCGAACTTCAACAAGACCGACGTCACCAAGCTGCCGACGACCAATACGATCTCGTCGCTGCCCGTGCCGCCCAGTCTGTTCAATCGCGCCAACGTGCTGACCTTCGAGGAAGGCACGCCCAAGCGGAAGATCACCCTGGCGGGCGACTGGAGCCGCGAAGCCTGGGGCGCGACGCTGAAGACCACCTTCTACGGCTCGGTCCTGTCGCCCAACAACGATCCCACCGGCGCGTTCGACGTGCGGACGGGCGCCAAGGCGGTCGTCGATCTGGAAGGCCGTTACGCCCTCAACGAGCGGATCAATCTGGCGGTCGGCGCCAACAACCTGTTCGACGAGTATCCGAACCGCACGCCGGCCAACGTCAACACGACGAACGCGACAGCGTTCACCGGCTTCTCGCCGTTCGGCTTCAACGGTCGCTTCTTCTACGGCCGCGTCAGCGTCAGCTGGTAGGCCATCCAGGGTCGTCTGACCGAGCTTAAAGGCGGGCGCCGAGAGCGATCTCCGCGCCCGTTCTTGTTGGCGGCTTTGACGTTCGGAGTTGATCGGCGCGCGGCGGCCGCCCTCGCCCTTCGACAAGCTCAGGGTGAGGTCGACTGTCAGCCTCAGCGCGCACCAAATCCTCTTCCTGAGCTTGTCGAAGGACAAGGATTTCCATCCGCGCGAGCGCCAACACTCGACGCGAAGACAGCCCGTTCTTTTGGCCCCGACGTCAGAAACGGACGCCCCGCCTGGCTCACGCCCTTGCGCCTCGGGCAGGCTAAAACATACACAGAACATCCCCGTTCATCTTGGGACGGCCAGCAACTGGCCCGCGCGTCGCAAGGCGCGTCGCGTTAACTTATGCCGATGTCTCTCGTCCCCGCGCTCGACCTTGTTCTCCCCGGCCTACCCGAGCCCACGATCAACGTGGCGCCGCACAACATGGAGGCCGAACAAGCGCTGCTGGGCGTTCTGCTCTACGACAACGCCGCCTATGAGCGCCTGAGCGACAACCTGCAGGCCCGCTGCTTCTACGAGCCCTTCCACCAGCGCCTGTTCCAGGCGATCGAGACCCACGTCCGCAAGGGCCAGCTGGCCGAACCGATTCTGCTGGCCGATGAGTTCAAGAAGGATCCCGCCTTCGAGGAGCTGGGCGGCCTGCGCTATCTGGCCGACCTCGTCGACCGCGCCCCGCCGGCGGCCAATGTCGGCGACTACGCCCGGGTGATCTTCGACCTGTCGCTGCGGCGCGAACTGATCCGCATCGGCGGCGACATCGCCACAGCCGCCCAGGGCGGCAACGACGAGAAACGCACCGCCCGCGACCAGATCGAGGCCGCCGAGCAGAGCCTCTACAGCCTGGCCGAAAGCGGCGCGGCCTCGTCGGGCTTCGTGTCCTTTGGCGACGCCCTGCGCGGCGCGGTCGAGATGACGGCAGAGGCCTACAGCCGCGACGGCGGCATGTCGGGCGTATCGACCGACCTGATCGACCTCGACCAGAAGATCGGCGGCCTGCACCCGTCCGACTTGATCATCCTGGCCGGCCGCCCGTCGATGGGTAAGACGGCGCTGGCGACCAACATCGCCTTCAACATCGCCAAGAAGTACGCCTACGAGATCCAGCCCGACGGCACGAAGAAGACCGTCCAGGGCGGCGTGGTGGCCTTCTACTCGTTGGAAATGAGCGCCGAGCAGCTGGCCCTGCGTATGCTGGCCGACGCCTCAGGCGTGTCGGGCGACCGCCTGCGTAAGGGCGAGATCGACGCCAGCGAGTTTGGCCGGGTGCGCGACGCGGCCATGGAGCTGCAGAACGCGCCGCTCTATATCGACGCCACCGGTGGTATCTCGATCGCCAAGCTGACCGCCCGGGCCCGCCGCCTGAAGCGTCAGGTGGGCCTTGATCTCATCGTGGTCGACTACCTGCAGCTGGTCACCGGCTCCGACCTCGGCGCCAACGCCAACCGGGTGCAGGAAGTCTCGCAGATCACCATGGGCCTGAAGGCCCTGGCCAAGGAGCTCAGCGTCCCGGTCATCGCCCTGTCGCAGCTGTCGCGTCAGGTCGAACAGCGTGACGACAAGCGCCCGCAACTCTCCGACCTTCGCGAATCCGGTTCGATCGAACAGGACGCCGACATGGTCTGGTTCGTGTATCGCGAGGCCTACTATGTGGGCCGCGCCGAGCCGTGCGAAGGTACGCCCGTGTACCTTACGTGGCAGGAAGAGATGGACCGCCTC
>NCDQ01000015.1 GCA_002280275.1 Caulobacter vibrioides
CGCCTTCGTCATCTGCATCACCAACCCGCTCGACGCGATGGTCTGGGCCCTGCAGCAGTTCTCGGGCCTGCCCAAGGAAAAGGTCATCGGCATGGCCGGCGTCCTCGACTCGGCCCGCTTCGCCTACTTCCTGGCCGAAGCCACCGGCGTCTCGGTCGAAGACATCCACGCCTGGACCCTGGGCGGCCACGGCGACGACATGGTCCCGATGGTCCGTCACTCGACCGTCGGCGGCCTGCCGCTGCCGGAACTGGTCAAGCAAGGCTGGCTGACCCAGGAAAAGCTGGACGCCATCGTCGAGCGCACCCGCAAGGGCGGCGGCGAGATCGTCGCCCTCCTGAAGACCGGCTCGGCCTTCTACGCCCCGGCCGAGAGCGCTATCGCCATGGCGACCAGCTACCTGAAGGACAAGAAGCGCGTCCTGCCGTGCGCCACCTACCTGACCGGCCAATACGGTCTGGACGGTCTCTATGTGGGCGTGCCGGTGGTCATCGGCGCTGGCGGCGCCGAGAAGATCGTCGAGTTCGAAACCAACGACGACGAAAAGGCGATGTTCGCCAAGTCGGTCGAGTCGGTGAAAGGCCTGATGGAAGCCTGCAAGGCCATCGACAGCTCGCTGGTCTAAGACCGGACGACCATCCGATCCGAGAAGGGCGGCTCCTCGCGGGGCCGCCCTTTTTCTTGCGCGCCGAGCGCTCCCCTTCGGACCGCTCAGCCCCTATCTAGGCGCATCGTTCAAGCGGAGCTTCTCATGTCGATCTCGATCCACCAGGCTAGTGTCCCCGTTTTCGTCCAGGGCCTGAAAGGCCTGAAAGGCGTGCTGACCAAGGCGGCCGCCCAGGTCGATGCCAAGGGCTGGGACGCCGACGCCTTGCTGAAGGCGCGCCTGTATCCCGACATGTTCCCGCTGATCCGCCAGGTGCAGATCGCCACCGACTTCGCCAAGGGCTGCTGCGCGCGTCTGGCGGGCCAGGAGGTTCCCGCCTGGGACGATGTCGAGACCAGCTTCGCCGAGCTGATCGCCCGCATCGACCGGGCCATCGCCTATGTCGAGGGCCTGGACGCGGCCGCCTTCGAAGGCGCCGAGGACCGCGACATCACCCTGACCCGTCGGGGCGAGACCAGCGTGGTCAAGGGGTTGGCCTATTTCCAGGATCAGGCCCAGCCGAACTTCTTCTTCCACCTGACGACCGCCTACGCGATCCTGCGCCACAACGGCGTCGAGGTTGGCAAGCGCGACTATCTGGGCATGGCCTGAGCCTGCCTCCCGCCCGACCTCCCCGGCGAACGCCGGGGTCCAGATGGAAAAGCGCTGAGGTAGGTTCCACGGGCGCAGAGCCCCTCCACCCGCCCTGAGGCCTTGGATCTGGATCCCGGCATTCGCCGGGAAGGTCGGATGGAGGCGTGCTTTTGACTCCGTGACCTTTTTCAGCCATAAGCCCCGGCTTCCGGCGCTTTATCAGCAGCGCCTCCACCGTCACGACCCCGGCCTGTTAGCGCAGGATCCATCCGGACGAGGACGGCGAGGACCCCCGTCGACGTGATCGTCCACGGGGGCTGATCGCGTTTGGAGCTTGTTTAGACCAAAGGTTCGACATGTTCGACGGCCTTACAGAGCGACTTTCCGGCGTTTTTGAACGCCTCGGCGGTCGCGGCGTGCTGTCCGAAAAGGACATCGACGAGGCGCTGCGCGAGGTCCGCGTCGCGCTGCTCGAGGCCGACGTCGCCCTGCCGGTGGTCAAGGACTTCATCTCCAAGGCCAAGGAACTGGCCTCGGGCGAAGCCGTCATCCGCTCGGTCAAGCCGGCCGACCAGGTGGTCAAGATCGTCTATGACGGCCTCGTGGACATGCTGGGCGGCGAGCAGCCGACGGGCCTGAACCTGGCTCTCAACCCGCCTTCGGTCATCCTGATGGCCGGCCTGCAAGGCTCAGGTAAGACCACGACGACCGGCAAGCTGGCCCTTCGCCTGTCGAAGTCCGAGCGCAAGAAGGTGCTGGTCGCCTCGCTCGACACCCGCCGTCCGGCGGCCATGGAGCAGCTGGCGACCCTGGCCAAACAGGTCGAGGTCGAGAGCCTGCCGATCGTCGCCGGCCAGAGCGCCCCGGACATCGCCAAGCGCGCCCTGACCGCCGCCAAGCTGGGCGGCTATGACGTCCTGATCCTCGACACCGCCGGCCGCACCACGCTGGACGAGTCGATGATGAGCGAAGCGGCGGAAATCGCCCGCATCGCCAATCCGACCGAGACCATCCTGGTCGCCGACAGCCTGACCGGTCAGGACGCCGTGCGCACGGCCAAGGCGTTCCACGAGCGCCTGCCGCTGACGGGCCTGATCCTGACCCGCGCCGACGGCGACGGCCGGGGCGGCGCGGCGCTGTCGATGCGCCATGTCACCGGCCTGCCGATCAAGTTCCTCGGCGCCGGCGAGAAGATCGACCAGCTGGACGTGTTCGACGCCCGCCGCGTCGCCGGCCGGATTCTCGGCCAGGGCGACGTCGTGGCCCTGGTGGAGAAGGCCGCGGCCGACCTCGACCAGGCCGAGGCCGAGCGCATGGCCAAGAAGCTGGCCA
This sequence comes from Caulobacter vibrioides, assembly GCA_002280275.1. Classification (GTDB taxonomy): domain Bacteria; phylum Pseudomonadota; class Alphaproteobacteria; order Caulobacterales; family Caulobacteraceae; genus Caulobacter; species Caulobacter vibrioides_A. Next base: position 2,573 of record NCDQ01000015.1, read on the forward strand.
AGGGCAAGTTCGATCTCGACGACTTGGCGGCCCAGCTGAAGCAGATGCAGAAGATGGGCGGCATGGAAGGCATTATGGGCCTTCTGCCGGGCGTCCAGAAGGTCAAGAAGCAGATCTCCGAGAGCGGCGTCGACGACAGCATCTTCCGCCGCCAGCAGGCGATCATCAGCTCGATGACCAAGGAAGAGCGCAAGAAGCCCGACATTCTCGCAGCCTCGCGCAAGCGCCGTATCGCGGCCGGCGCCGGCGTCGACGTGGCCGAGGTCAATCGCCTGCTCAAGCAACACCGCCAGATGGCCGACATGTTCAAGGCCATGTCCAAGGACGGCGGCAAGGGCCTGGCCCGCATGGCCCAGATGATGGGCGGCGGCGACATGGCCCGCCTGAAAAATCTCGGCGGCGGCAAGATGCCGACGCCCGATCCCAATGCAGCGGGGGGCCAAGGCCTCCCGGGGCTGCCCGGTCTGCCGGGCCTCGGGACTGGCGGCGACGCCAAGCCCAACCCTCTCTCCGGCCTGGGCCTGCCCGGCTTCAACCCGTTCAAGAAATAGAACTTTAGACCTAAGGACTACCGCAAATGCTGAAGATCCGTCTCGCCCGTGGCGGCGCCAAGAAGCGTCCGTACTACTCGATCGTCGTCGCCGACAGCCACTCGCCGCGCGATGGCCGTTTCATCGAGAAGGTCGGCACCTACAACCCGCTGCTCAAGAAGGACGACGCCAACCGCGTCACCCTGAAGGTCGAGTCGATCCAGGAGTGGCTCAAGAAGGGCGCCCAGCCGACCGACCGCGTCGCCCGCTTCCTGGCCGCCCAAGGCCTGACCACCTGGACCGCCGGCAACAACCCGGAAAAGGGCAAGCCGGGCAAGAAGGCGCAAGAGCGTCTGGCCGAGCGCGCTCAGCGCGAAGAAGAGCGCCGTCAAGCCGAGGAAGACGCCAAGGCCGCCGCTGAAGCCGAAAAGGCCGCCGCCGCTGAAGCCGCCGCCGCTGCGGCCGCTGCTCCGGCCGTGGAAGAGGCTCCGGCTGAAGAAGCTCCGGCCGCCGAAGCCTCGGAAGGCTAATCAGGGTTCCAGCGCCGCCGTTCTCCTTCGAGACGGCGGCGCGACTCTGTCCAGGCGATGGCTGTGTTTCCCGATGATCCGCTGATCCTGGTCGGCCGCGTGGCCGGCGGCTTTGGCGTGCGCGGCGAGGTGCGGATCGCGACCTATACCGAAGACCCGCTCAGCATCGCGGGCTTCAAGACGCTGAAGCGCCAGGACGGCTCGCCCGCGCTGACGATCGCTTCGGCTCGCAAGACCAAGGACGGCGTGGTTTGCCGCTGTCCTGGTGTCGAAACCAAAGAAGCCGCCGACGCCCTGCGCGGCTTGCGATTATACGTCCCCCGCTCGGCTCTGCCCGAGCCGGACGAGGACGAATTCTATCTGACCGATCTGGTCGGCCTGACGGTCCGCCACATCCAGACCGACGCCCTGCTGGGCCGCGTGAAGAGCGTGCAGAACTTCGGCGCCGGTGACATTCTCGAGATCACGCCGGACCTGGGCGGCCCGACCTGGTACCTGCCGTTCACGCGGGCGGCTGCGCCCGAGGTCAAGATCAGGGAGGGTCTGATCCTGGCCGACCCTCCGGCGCTCGTGGGCGACCATGAGGGGCCACAGGAAAAGGGCCTGGACGAAAACGAAGAGCTGGGCGACCGGGACTGATCCGCCGCCAGGAGGCCTAAGCGATGCCGGACGGAAAGTGGCGGGTCACCGCCTCGCGCATCGTGCACAAGGACCGCTGGGTCCACCTGCGCGCCGATGATTGCGTGACCGACGAAGGCGCAGTGATCGCGCCCTACTACGTCCTAGAATATCCCGACTGGGTCGAGGTCGTCGCTCTGGACGCCGACAACAACGTCCTGCTGGTCAAGCAATACCGCCACGCTCTGGGCGGCGTCTCGACCGAATTGCCGGCCGGCGGCATGGACGCGCACGAGACCGATCCCGTGGAGGCGGCCCGTCGCGAACTGCTGGAGGAAACGGGTTGTGCGGGAACGCTTAGCCTCGTGGGGGAAACGCGGCCCAACGCAGGCACCCATACCAACCGCACCCACATCGTGCTGGCGCGCAACGTGACGAAGGTCGCCGAGCCTCAGGACGAACCTAGCGAGCGGATCGAGAGCGTGTGGGTTTCCTGCGCCGAGGCGGTCAGGATGGCGCTGGCGGGCGAAATTACCGTGGGCATGCAGACGGCGTCTCTGCTGCGGGGCCTGGCCGCCGCCGGCGTCGCCAGGATCCAGCCAGATGAAAAGTAGGTCATGACGCAGCCTTAACTGGCGACGCGCTGACGGGGATGAGATCGGTCCTTCGCCAGACTGGAGGACATGATGCGCTCTATCGCCGCGACGGCCGTCGCCGCCTTGCTAGCCTTCGCTGCGCCTGTTCAGGCGTCGGAGACACTGACCCCGGCTCAGGCAGGCCAGGTCGTTGACGCCCTGGTCGGTAGCCTGAGCAGCTACTTCGACCCGGCCAAGGCTGCGCGCGTGCAGGCTGCGCTGCGTGCTGACCGGGACCGCCTTTCGCAGATTTCTGATCGCGCCGCCCTGGCCGAAGCGCTGAGTGCGGTCACCCTTGGGGTCTCCGGCGATCAACACCTTAAGGTTTCGGTCGCGACGGCCAGTGCGCAGGCCCCTGCGCTCAGTGACGCCGAGCAGGCGCTCCTGGATCAGCGCCTGGCCTATGGCTTGATGTCCGTTCGGCGTCTGCCGGCGAACATCGGCTATCTGAAGCTGCGCTATTTCGAGCAGACTCCAGCGGGCGCGGCCCTGATCGACTCGGCGATGGGCATGCTCCAGCATACCGACGCCCTGATCATCGATCTGCGCGAGAACACCGGCGGCGGCGGCGCGGCCGACGAGCGGCTCCTGGGCCATCTGGCCCGCGATCCGATTGTCATGGCGCAGCTGCGTTGGCGTCGGCCAGACGGTCGCGAAGAGATCGAGCAGCGCAAGGTGTCGACGCCCGAGACCGGGCCACTCTATCCGGACAAGCCGCTGTTCGTCCTGACCGCCAAGCGCACCTTCTCGGCGGCTGAAGAGTTCGCCTATGACATTCAAGCCAATCGCCGCGGCCTGCTGATCGGAACCCGGACGCGGGGCGGGGGCAATCCGTCGGATCGTCCCGCGCCGCCGCTAGGCTTTGGCCTGACCGTCTTCGTGCCGAACGGCCAAGCGGCGCACCCTTTGACGGGCAAGGGTTGGGAGGGCGTCGGCGTTCAGCCTGATGTCGAGACTTCGCCCGAGGGCGCGCTCACCGAAGCCTATCGCCGCGCTTTGGCGGTCGCCAAGCCCAAGGTCTCGACGCCCAGATCTGAGAAGGAGCGCGCCGACGCCATGGCCGATCCGGCCGGCGCCCTGAGCGCCGACCAGAAGCTTTAGCGCCTACTTACGCACCCGCATCAGGCATTCCTGGGCCACCGAGGCCAAGAGCTTGCCGTCCTGACTGAACATCTGGCCGCGCACCAAGCCTCGGCCCTGCGAGGCGCTGGGGCTGTCCTGGGCGAACAGAGTCCAGTCGTTGAAGTTGAACGGATGGTGGAACCACATGGCGTGGTCCAGGCTGGCGGCCTGGATGCCGGGCGTGGTCCAGATCAGGCCGTGCGGACGCAGAGCGCTTTCCATGAACGCCATGTCCGACGCGTAGGCCAGCGCGGCCTGCTGCATCTTCACATCGTCGCCCAGCAGCGCCTTGGCGCGCATCCAGACCTGCTTGGTGCCGGACTTCTTGACCGGCGCGATCGGGTTCTGCGGATCGATCCAGCGGATATCGACCGGACGCGGGCGTTCGGCGATGGCCACCATCTTGGGGTGGATCTGGTCGCCGAGGCTGCGCAGGAAGTCGGCTTCTGTCGGCAGGGTTTCCGGATCGACCGAGGCGGGCATCTCCGACTGATGCTCGAAGCCCTCTTCCGGCGTCTGGAACGAGGCGGCGAGGTTGAAGATCTGCTCGCCGTGCTGGATCGCGGCGACGCGGCGCGTGGTGAAGGTGCCGCCGTCGCGGGCGCGTTCCACCTCGTAGAGCACGGGCGCGGTGACGTCGCCTGGGCGGATGAAATAGGCGTGCAGCGAGTGGCAGATGCGATCGGGCACGGTCTTATAGGCCGCCAGCAGGGCTTGGGCGATGACGAGCCCGCCGAAGATGCGGGGGAATCCGTCGTTCGGGCTGACGCCCCGGAACAGGTTCACCTCGATCGGTTCGAGGTCCAGGATGTCGGCGAGGTTCTCAGTCGTCTGCATGGCGCACTGCGATAAGCTTCGTTTTGCGGCGCCGCAACCCGTCTCCTTGCGTCATGCGGCCGCGCTCCCCATCGTCAGGCGATGTCCATGCCGCCCCCGATTGTTCACCACCCCGCCTTTCGCGCTGAGATGCCCGAGGGCCATCGTTTTCCGATGGATAAGTTCTCGCGCCTGGCCGCCGTGCTGGAGGCCGAGGGCGTGGCGGGCCCCGATGGCTTCGCGCGGCCTGAGCCAGTGGATGTCGAGACGCTGCGCCTTGTGCATTCCGAAGACTACGTCCGAGGCGTGATCGAGCTTTGCTTGCCGCCCGATATCGTCCGCCGGATCGGCATGCCCAATACGGAAAGCGTCGCGGCCCGGGCGCGGGCGGCGACGGGCGGGACGCTGCTGGCGGCGCGTCTGGCGTTGGAGCACGGGGTGGCCTGCAATACGGCCGGAGGCAGCCACCATGCGGCGGCCGAAGCCGGGGCGGGGTTCTGCGTGTTCAATGACGTGGCGGTGGCGGCGCGGCGGCTTCTGGCCGAAGGCCGGGTCGCGCAGGTCTTGGTGGTCGATCTCGATGTGCATCAGGGCGATGGGACGGCACGGATCTTCGAGAACGATCCCAGCGTCTTCACCTTCTCGATGCACGCCGAGAAGAACTTTCCGCATCGTAAGGCCGCCAGCGATCTGGATGTCGAGCTGCCGGATGGCGCCGACGACGGCGCCTACCTGGCCAAGCTGGAGGAGATCCTGCCGGCGCTGCTGGTCAGCGTCCGGCCCGACATCGTCTTCTTCAATGCGGGGGTCGATCCGCATGCAGACGACAAGCTCGGGCGCCTGGCGCTGACCGATGAAGGCCTGGCGCGGCGAGAAGCCTATGTCCTGGGCGCTTGTCTTTCCTCGGAAATCCCCGTGGTCGGGGTCATTGGCGGCGGCTATGACGTCGATATCGATCGTCTGGCGGCGCGCCACGCCATCCTGCATCGGACGGCGAAAAGTCTTTGTTCTTTATAGGCTTGGGCGATTTCTCATCGCCATCTCCGTCGGGCCGGCTCCGGTTGGAGCGGCGCCCGACGAGAGGTACGCGGCGATCACTTAGAAGCTCGAGGCGAGCGAACCAGCGATAACGACGAGCGGCAGAACCGCGAGAACGAGCGAAGCGAGGCCGGCGACAGCGTTGGTCTTCATGGTCATGGTCTTGATCCCCTTTTTCTTCGGCCGCCCCGTTGGCGTCCGATGAGAGGGATATAGGTCCGCCCCTTGGTTATTTCACGTTACTCTTGCTTCATGACGCCGTTTTAAGAAACGTTGACACCCGTAATCGACATTAACGAGGTGTAATGTGATCGGTAGGATTGGTTTCTTGAGAAACTTTTCCCTTTGAGGCCGTTCTCGACGCCCCCTCGGCGTTAATCCTCGCTGGGGGCGACCAAAAAGAGTCCGCGCAAGGTCGCGATCGGGGCGGATCTTGTCTCCTGCCAGGCCTCGACATGCACATTGGCGATGCGCCGGCCCAGTTTCTTGATGCTGGCGCGGGCATAGGTGGTCAGCGGCCGGCCCGAGCGCAGATACTCGATGGAGACATCGATGGTGCGCGGCTGGCGCTTCATCGGCGCGGCCACGGACAGTTGGGCCAGGGCGGTCATTTCCATGAAGGCGCCCAGGACGCCGCCGTGGATCGCCGGCAGCATCGGGTTTCCGACGATGTGCTGGGCGAACGGCAGCACGGCGGTCATCTCATCGCCGGCCAGTTCGGCCCTGACGCCGAGAAACCGCGCATAGGGAATCGAGTCGAGCATGGAGACGAGGCGGGTGTCAGCGTCGCTCATTGGTCGACGGCTCCGGTCTTGGTGCGCGGCGCGCGCGAGGGCTTGAGATTGGCGCCGGCCTTCTTGCCGGCGCTGGAGTCCAGCATGAAGGTCGCTTGGCCCGTGGCGACCGGGTCCTCGGGATCGCGGTCGTAGGCGACCGCGCGGACGAAGGCCACCGAGCGGGTCAGCTTGTAGCAATGGGCGCGGGCCATCACGTCGAGGCCGGGTTCGGCGGCGCGCATGTAGTCGATCCGCAGGTCCAGGGTCGCGATCGAGGTCCAGGTGGCCATCGCGGCGTGAACCGCCTGGCCGCTGGCGTGATCCAGCAAGGTCGTGACGACGCCGCCGGCGATGACGCCGGTTTCGGGATCGCCGACGATCTCGGGGCGATAGGGGACCTTCAGCAGGGCCACCGCATCGCCGATCTCCAGGGTGGTGAACCCCAGGGCCTTGGCCTGCGGGCTACCCTCATTCATCGCCGTGGCGATGAGTTTTGTCTGTTCGTGATCGCTCATACCGATAGGCTTAGCGCCTAAGGCGCTATCATATCCAGACGTGATCAAACCCGAAGACCTCCTCTGTCCCCGGCCGGCCGGCCTCTATTGCCCGCCGGGAGACTTCTACATCGATCCGGTCCGCCCCGTGGACCGGGCGGTGATCACCCATGGCCACGCCGATCACGCCCGGGCCGGCCACGGCGAGGTCGCCGCGACGCCCGAGACCCTGGCGATCATGGCGGTCCGCTACGGCGGGGATTTCGCCGGTCGTCGAGAGGCCATTGCCTACGGCGAGAGCTTCACGCGCGACGGCGTTTCCGTGACGCTGGTTCCTGCGGGCCACGTCCTCGGTTCGGCCCAGGCCGTGGTGCGCTGGAAGGGTCTGACCATGGTCGTCTCCGGCGACTACAAGCGCCGGCGGGATCCGACCTGCGCGCGGTTCGAGCCCGTGCCCTGCGATGTGTTCATCACCGAGGCGACCTTCGGCCTGCCGGTCTTTCGCCACCCGGACGATGCGGGGGAAATCCGCAGCCTTCTGTCGTCGGTCGCCCAGTTCCCGGACCGTTGCCATCTGGTCGGCGCCTACGCCCTGGGCAAGGCCCAGCGGGTGATCCGCCTGCTCCGCGAGGCCGGCTGGGACAAGACGATCTATGTCCATGGCGCACTGGAGCGCTTGAACGCGCTCTACGAGGCTCATGGCGTGGACCTGGGGCCGTTGGCGCCGGCGACAGCCACGGGCCCGAAGGAGGCCTTTGCGGGCCAGATCGTCATCGCCCCGCCCAGCGCGATCGCCGATCGCTGGTCGCGCCGTTTCCCCGATCCGGTCGATTGCTTCGCCTCGGGCTGGATGCGGGTGCGCGCCCGGGCGCGCCAGAGGGGCGTGGAGTTGCCGCTCATCCTGTCGGATCATGCGGACTGGGATGAATTGACCGCGACGCTGGGCGAACTGAGGCCGGGCGAGGTCTGGATCACCCACGGCCGTGAGGAGGCGCTGGAGCGCTGGTGTCAGCTGGAAGGCATTCCCGCGCGCGCTTTGCGTCTTGTGGGCTACGAGGACGAAGAGGGCGAGTAGGGCGGGTTCGTCGGGACGGTCCCGACGTAGCGCGCGCGAGGCCTGATCAGCTTTCCGGTCTGCAATTGTTCGATCGCGTGGGCCGTCCAGCCGGCGCTGCGCGCGGTGGCGAACAAGGTGAACGGCGCGTCGGGCGGTAAGGCGAGGCCCCGCGCCAGAGCGACCAGCGCGAAGTCTATATTGGGCGCGAGGCCTGTCGCCGCCCGGGTGGCTTGCCAGAGCGCCGTCAACGGCTCCGGGGGCTCGAACCTGGCCAGCAGCGCCGCAGCGCGCGGATCGCCGTCGGGATAGAGCGGATGGTCGAAGCCAGGCAGGCTGGACCCTCGCTCCAGGCGCGCAAAGACGGCGCGGGCGGCGTCCCGTCGATCAGCTTCTTCGACAAGGGCCTCGACACGCGCCGCCATGCCGCCGTGCAGCGGTCCCGACAGCGCCGACAGGCCCGCCAGACACGCCGCCGACAAGGACGCGCCGGTCGAGGCGGCCACGCGCGCCGCAAAGGTCGAGGCGTTCAGTTCATGGTCGGCCAGAAGAACCAGCGCCCGCCGGATCAGATCGGCGCCGTCAGGGGGCAGGCCCCAGGCTTGGGCGAAGCGCTGGTGCGCGGGGCCCTCGCCCGACTGGCCGGTCGCGGCGTCGACGATCGCATCCAGCAAGTCGGCGGCCTCCATGGCCAGGGCCAGCGGGGCGCGGCCTCGAGCGGGGGGCTCACGCCCCGCGCGTTCGGCCAGGGTCAGGAACAGGCGCGATCGCGCGCTGTCCATCGGGGGTGGCGGCGGCCGGCTTGACGCCTTCAGGGCCGCGCCGTGACCGCCCCGCAGCAGGCGCGCAACGTTCTCAAGCGTCAGGCCCTGGTCGGCGAGACCCGCCGCGTCCTCGCCGCGATACCAGAGCTTGCCGCCGCTCACGGTCGTGATGGCTGACGGCAGCACCGGTTCGCCCCAGGCGATCGCCTCGGCCGCCACGTCCGCGAGGCGTCGACCGCGCGCCTTCTTGCGCGCCAGGGCCGCGACATCGGAGGCGCGATAGAGGCTGCGCCGTGGGTCGCCGGGATGGCCCGCCGCCTCGATCCGTCCGCGGCTGACATAGGCGTACAGCGTCTGCGGCCGGATCCGAAGTTGCTCCAGAACCTGATCCGCGTCGAGCCAGTCCGTCATATAGATTGATTATATTGATCAAGATTGACGATCAAGACGGTGAGGCGCTCCTTCGCCGCGAAAGGAGACCGCGCATGTCTGATGGTCTTGAGGGCGTGATCGCCGCCCAAACCGTTCTTTCCGATGTCGATGGCGCGCACGGGCGTCTGGTGATCCGTGGCTACGCCGTAGAGGATCTCGCGGGCCGCACGCGCTTTGAGGACGCCGCCCACCTGTTGCTCGACGGCTTCTTCGACGACGCCCCCAGCGACCTGGCCCTGGCGCTTGGTGAGGCGCGGACCCGCGTCTTCGCCGAGGTCGGCGGGCTGGACGAAGGCCTGGCGCGACGCGATCCGGTTGAAGCCGTACGCGCGCTGCTGGCGCGGATCTCGGACGGTGATGACCTGAAGACGGCCTTGATGCTGATCGCCGCTCCGGCGGTCTTTACGCCGGCTGTGCTGCGCGTCGCCAACGGGCAGGCGCCGATCGTTCCGGATCCGGCGCTCTCGCACGCCGCCGATATCCTCCGCATGACGCGAGGCGTCCCGGCGACCGACGCCGAAGCCGCCGCGCTGGACGCCTATCTGGTGACGGTCTGCGACCACGGCCTCAACGCCTCGACCTTCGCAGCGCGGGTGGTGGCCTCGACGCGGGCGGGCCTGACCTCTTCGGTTCTGGCGGGCCTGTCGGCGCTGAAGGGCCCGCTGCACGGCGGCGCGCCGGGACCGGTCATCGACATGCTGGACGCGATCGGAACGCCGGAGAACGCCCGGCCCTGGCTCGAACGCGCCCTGGCGCGCGGCGACCGGCTGATGGGCTTTGGCCACCGCATCTACCGTGTCCGCGATCCCCGCGCCGACGCCTTGAAAGCCGCCGTGCGGCGATTGTCGAGTGCGTCTGGAGGGCTGCCGGGGCGGCTGGCTTTCGCCGAGGCCGTCGAGCGCGCGGCGCTCGAGATCCTGCGCGAGCACAAGCCTGATCGCCCGCTCGACACCAATGTCGAGTTCTACACGGCCTTGCTGCTCGAGACTCTGGGCCTGCCGCCGTCCAGCTTCACCTGCGTGTTCGCCATGGGGCGCGTCGCCGGCTGGCTGGCCCATGCGCGCGAACAGTTGGCGGGCGGCCGTCTGATCCGGCCGCAATCGGTCTATGTCGGGCCCGAGGTCCGCGTCGCGGCTTAGCCTTCGGCGTCGAGTGCGGTAGAGAGGGGCCATGTCCCTCTCCGCCGCCTCACCCGAAATTCGGGCCGCCACCCAGCGCGTGGCGCTGCTGTCGGTCGCCACCGCCGCCATTCTGATCGTGGTCAAGGCGATCGCCTGGCGGGCCAGTGGTTCGGTGGCGATCCTGGCGTCGCTGTCCGACTCGGTCTTGGATCTGATCGCCTCCCTGATCACCGTCTACGCAGTGCGCTACGCGGCCGAACCGCCGGACGCCGAGCACCGCTTCGGGCACGGCAAGGCCGAAGCGTTCTCCAGCCTGATGCAGGGCGGTCTGGTTTTCGCCTCCGGAGCCCTGGTTGGGCGTGAAGCCATTAACGCCTGGCTCCGTCCGCAGCCCGTCGAGCATGGCCTGGCCGGGGTGGCGGTGATGGCGATCTCGATCGGGCTGACCTTCGCCCTGATCACCGCCCAGACGCGGGTCGTGAAGGCCAGCGGCTCGATCGCGATCTCGGGCGACCGAGCGCACTACGCCGCCGATCTGGCCTCGAACGCCGTCGCCCTGGTCGGGGTGGGCGCTGCGGCGTGGCTTGGCCTGCCCTGGGTGGACGCCGCGGCCGGCCTGATCGTGGCGCTGTGGCTGATCTGGGGCGCGATCGGCGTCTTCCGCGAGGCCTCGCACCAGCTGATGGACCACGAACTGCCGGACGAGGAGCGCGAGAAGATCGTCACCCTGGTCACCGCCGATCCCAACGTCTTGGGCGTCCATCAGCTCCGGACCCGCGCTTCTGGCCCCTACATTCACATCCAGATGCACGCCGACCTCGCCGGCGACATCTCGTTGGCGGAGGCCCACGCGATCATCGTCGCGGCGGAGAACCGGGTGCTGGCGGCCTTCCCGGCCGCAGACCTGATCATTCATGGCGATCCGCGCGGCCTCGCCGAGAAGCATGGCGGGCTGTTCGCCGAGGTCGAGCACGACTGACGACGCTTGCCCAAGGCCCCCCGACGGGGGCAAAAGCGCCGCGAGAACTCGAAGGACCTCCATGGACGACACCCTCGCCCACCTGCCCCGCGCCTTCGCCGGCAAGACCGTGCTGGTGCTGGGCGACGTGATGCTGGACCGCTTTATCTACGGCGCCGTCGACCGCATCTCGCCCGAGGCGCCGGTGCCGGTGATCGCGGTCGAGAAGGAAACCGCCATGCTGGGCGGCGCCGGCAATGTCGCCCGTAACGTCGCCGCCCTGGGCGCCAAGGCCGTGCTGATCGGCCTCGTCGGCCAGGACGACGCCGGGGCGGCTCTGCGCGGGATGATCGACGCCGAGGCGGGCCTGGAGGCCGAGCTGGTGATCGACCCCGCGCGACGCACGACCGAGAAGGTCCGTTACATCTCCGGCTCGCACCAGATGCTGCGGGTCGACCGCGAAGACCGAAGCCCCGGCGACGGCGCGGCCCTGCTGGCGGCGTTCGCGGCGAGACTGACCTTAGCCGACGTCGTGGTGCTGTCCGACTACGCCAAGGGGGTCCTGACGCCCGAGGTGATCCGGGGCGCGATCGACGCCGCCAAGGCCGCCGGCAAGCCCGTGATCGTCGATCCCAAGAGCCGCGACTTTGTCCGCTATGACGGCGCGACCCTGATCAAGCCGAACCGGAAGGAGGCCGCCGAGGCCACCGGGATCGTCGAGAACAGCGATGCGGCCTCCGAGGACGCCGGCGCGGCGATCCTGGCGATGGCGCCCGGCCTGCAAGCCGCCCTGATCACGCGCGGCGGCGCGGGCATGACCCTGGCGGTGCGCGACCAGGCGCCGATCCACCTGCCAGCGACGGCGGTCGAGGTGTTCGATGTTTCGGGCGCGGGTGACACCGTCGCGGCGACCCTGGCCCTGGCGGTCGCCGCCGGCGCCAGCCTTGCGCAGGCCGCTCAGCTCGCCAACCTGGCGGGAGGCCTGGTGGTGGCCAAGCTCGGCACCGATGTCGTCACCGCCGCTGAGCTAACGGCGTGCGCGAGCTCGGCGCAGGGCGAGCCGGGTGAGATCAAGATCGCCGGTCGAGAGCAGGCCCAACGGATCGTCGAGGGCTGGCGCGCGCGCGGCCTGAAGGTGGGCTTCACCAACGGCTGCTTTGACCTGCTGCATCCCGGCCACGTCTCATTGCTGTCCCAGGCCAAGGCCGCCTGCGATCGCCTGATCGTGGGGCTGAACACCGACGCCTCGGTCTCCAAGCTCAAGGGGCCGACCCGCCCCGTTCAAAAGGAGCAGGGCCGCGCCACGGTGCTGGCCTCGCTGTCGTCGGTGGACCTGGTGGTGCTGTTCGACGAGGACACCCCGCTGGCCTTGATCAAGGCCTTCCGACCCGACGTCCTGGTCAAGGGCGCGGACTATACCGTCGAGACGGTGGTGGGGTCTGACGTCGTACTCGGCTACGGCGGCAAGGTGGTGTTGGCCGAGCTTAAGCAGGGTCAGAGCACAACCAACCTCATCGCCCGGATGAACAGCTGAGCCGCGACGCTAAAAACACCGCGCAAAAGCCTGGATTTCCTGGCTAAACGCTGTTCAGCAATCTGTTGTTAAGCAAAACGGCGCATCGCTTTTTCGATGCAGCCTGATTGCGCCTGGGCATGAGCGTCGAACGTACTCTTCATCATTTTCCCCTCGATCCCGCCTCGCGACAGGTGCGCCTGGCGCTCGGCGAGAAGCGCCTGCCGTTCGTCGAGATGCAGGTTCGCTACTGGGAGATGCCGCCGGAGTTCACCGCGCTGAATCCGTCGGGCATGCCGCCGGTGCTGGTCGAGACCAAGCATCAGCGCAACCTGGTGGTCTGCGAGACCCGCGCCATCCTCGAGCACATCGAAGAGACCGAGACCGAACCGCCGCTTCTGGGGCGCGACCCGGCCGAGCGCGCCGAGGCCCGCCGGCTGCTGCAGTGGTTCGACCGCAAGTTCGACAACGAGGTCAACGGCTTCCTGCTTCACGAGAAGATGGAAAAGCGCTTGCTGCGGATGGGCGCGCCGGACCTTGCGGCCCTGCGCCAAGGGCGCGAAGCGCTGCGCATGCACCTTGGCTATATCGAAAGCCTGCTGCAGACCCGCGATTGGCTGGCGGGTCGTCGCATGAGCCTGGCCGATTTCGCCGCCGCCGCGCACCTGTCGGTGATCGACTACTTCGGCGACGTGCCGTGGAAGGACTTCCCGACCGCCAAGACGTGGTACATGAAGCTCAAGTCGAGGCCTTGCTTCAGGCCGATCCTGGCCGACCGCTGGCCCGGCCTCGCGCCGGCCGCGCACTATGACGACCTCGATTTCTGAGCTGACGCCAGACCGCATCAAGGACGAGATCCGCGCCGAGGCCCTGAAGCTCGGCTTCTCGGCCTGCGGCTTCGCCAGCGCCACAGACGCTTGGCCGAACGGCGAATGGCTGCGCGAATTTGTGCAGGCCGAGCGCCACGGCGCGATGGGCTGGATGGAGGAGACGCTCGAGCGCCGCTCGCATCCGACCGCCATGTGGACCGACGCCAAGTCAGCGGTGGTGCTGGGCGTCAACTACGGCCCCGATATCGATCCGCTCGAACAACTGGCCGATCCGGCGCGCGCGGCGATCTCGGTCTACGCCCAGGGCGATGACTATCACGACGTGATCAAGAAGCGCCTGAAGGTGCTGGCGGGCTGGATGCACCGCCGCTTTGGCGAAGAGGTGAAGGTCTTCGTCGACACCGCGCCGTTGCTGGAAAAGCCCCTGGCCCAGCGCGCGGGCCTGGGCTGGCAGGGCAAGCATACGAACCTCGTCTCACGCCAGTTCGGATCCTGGCTGTTCCTGGGCAGCGTCCTGACCACCCTGGACCTGCCCGCGGACGCCGCCGAGGTCGACCATTGCGGCTCATGCCGCGCGTGCCTCGACGTCTGCCCGACCAACGCCTTCCCCGCGCCGCGCCAGCTGGATGCGCGACGCTGCATCTCGTACCTGACCATCGAGCTCGCCGGCCCGATCCCTTCGGAATTTCGGTCGGCGCTCGGCAACCGGATCTATGGCTGCGACGACTGCCTGGCGGTGTGTCCGTGGAACAAGTTCGCCAGTCTGTCGAACGAGGCCAAGCTCGTCGCGCGCGAGGCGCTGCGTCAGCCGTCCTTGGCCGAGCTGGCGGCGCTGGACGATGCGGCCTTCCGGGCGCTGTTCGCGAAGAACCCGATCAAACGCATCGGCCGCGATCGCTTCGTGCGCAATGTGCTCTACGCGATCGGCAATAGCGGTGACGTGGGCCTGGTGGCGGTCGTCGAGCCGCTGTTGGCCGATCCCGCGCCCGTCGTGCGCGGCGCGGCCGTGTGGGCCGCGCGGCGCCTGCTGGGCGACGCCGCAGCGGCCCTTACAGGGCGCGAGGACGACGAGAGCGTTCTCGCCGAATGGGACTAAGCCTTCAGCGCCGCCTCGACCGCCGCGCGGGCGGCGGCGCCAAGATCAGCGCGCTTCAGGGCCAAGGCCACATTGGCGCGCAGCAGGCCGATCTTGTCGCCGCAGTCGTGGGTGACGCCTTCATAGACATAGGCGTGGAAGGCCTGGTCCTTCATCAGTTTGGCCATCGAGTCGGTCAGCTGAATCTCGTTGCCGGCGCCCTTCTCTTGGGCGGCCAGCAGGGCGAAGATCTCGGGCTGCAGGATATAGCGGCCAGCGATCGCCCAGTTGGACGGCGCCGTGCCCTTCGCCGGCTTCTCGACCATGCCGGTCATCGTGGCCATGCGGCCATCGACCTTGCCGGGCGCGACGACGCCGTACTTGTGGGTCTCGCTTTCCGGCACTTCCTCGACGCCGATGACATTGCCGCCGCCAACCTTGTTGTAGAGGTCGATCAGTTGGCCCAGACACGCGCGCTCGGCGTCGACAATGACGTCCGGCAGCATGACCGCAAAGGGCTCGTCGCCGATGATGTCACGGGCGCACCAGACCGCGTGGCCCAGGCCCAGCGGGGCCATCTGGCGCACGAAGCTCATCTCGCCGGGCTTGGGCAGCTCGGCGCGCAGCTGTTCCAGGATCTCGGTCTTGCCCTTGGCTTCCAGTTGCGCCTCAAGCTCGATC
>NCDQ01000305.1 GCA_002280275.1 Caulobacter vibrioides
ACCGGTCACCCGGGCGGCATCAAGGAAACCACCCCCCGCAAGGTGCTGGGCGGTCGTTTCCCCGGGCGCGTCCTCGAGAAGGCCGTTGAGCGCATGCTGCCCAAGGAGAGCCCGCTGGCTCGCAAGCAGCTGACCCACCTGCTCATCTACAACAACGGTGAGCACCCGCACCAAGCGCAAAACCCCGAAGTCGTCGACTTCGCCGGTCGCAACGCCAAGAACATCCGGAGCCTCTAAGCTATGACTGACGCTCAAGGCTTTGACGCGCTGGCCAGCCTGTCCAGCAACCCGGAAGCTGCAGCTCCGGCCGAACCCAAGATCGACGCCCAGGGCCGCGCCTACGCGACTGGCAAGCGCAAGAACGCGATCGCTCGCGTCTGGATCAAGCCGGGTAAGGGCTCGATCACGATCAACGGTCGTGACCAGGAAGTCTACTTCGCCCGTCCGGTGCTGCGCATGATGATCGCCCAGCCGCTGGAAGTGACCGATCGCCTCGGTCAATTCGACGTCGTCGTGACCGTGGAAGGCTCGGGCCTGTCGGGTCAGGCCGGCGCGATCCGTCACGGCCTGTCGAAGGCTCTGACCTACTACGAACCCGGCCTGCGCCCGGTCCTGAAGCCGCACGGCTTCCTGACCCGCGACAGCCGCGTCGTCGAGCGTAAGAAGTACGGTAAGGCCAAGGCCCGCCGCAGCTTCCAGTTCTCGAAGCGCTAATCGCGACGATTACGTCTACGGGAAGGGGCGCTTCGGTTCGGCCGAAGCGCCCTTTTTCTTGTCCTGTCTCTTGTTCGGATTGGAGTCCGCCATGGCGAACGCTCCCAAGGTCTTTATCGACGGCGAAGCTGGCACGACCGGCTTGCAGATCCGTGAGCGCCTGATCGGTCGCACCGATCTGCAACTGATCTCGATCGACCCCGACAAGCGCAAGGACGCCGACGCGCGCGCCGAGATGCTGAACAGCGCCGACGCAGTGATCCTGTGCCTACCCGACGACGCGGCCAAGGAAGCTGTCTCGCTGGTCTCCAACCCGAACACGGTGATTATCGACGCCTCGACGGCCTATCGGACGGCGGAAGGCTGGGCCTACGGTTTTCCGGAGTTGGACAAGGAGCAGCGCGGCAAGATCGCTGCGTCGAAGCGGATCTCGAACCCGGGCTGCTATCCGACCGGCGCCATCGCCCTGACACGTCCCCTGGTCACCGCCGGCATACTGCCGCCGGAACTCCCGGTCTCGTACAACGCTGTCTCGGGTTACAGCGGCGGCGGCAAGGCGATGATCGCCGAGTTCGAGGACGATAGCGCGGCCAACTTCACCAGGGTCCCGTTCCGGATCTACGGGCTTTCCCAGGCTCACAAGCATGTTCCCGAAATGCAGAAGCACGGAGGCTTGCTGACCCGTCCCTTTTTCGCCCCGGCGGTCGGGCGTTACATGCAGGGCATGCTTGTCGAGATGCCGCTGCATTTCGTCACGCTCCACGGTACGCCGTCGCTGGGCGCGATCCACGAAGCGCTGGCGGATCACTACGCCGGCGAGCGGTTTGTCGAGGTCGTTTCGCTAGACGAGGCCAAATCTCTGACCACCCTCGACCCTGAAGGCCTCAACGGGACCAACCGCCTCAAGCTGTTCGTCTTCGGTTCGGACACCAGCGGTCAGGCCCGCCTGGTGGCCTTACTCGATAATCTGGGCAAGGGGGCCTCCGGCGCAGCGGTTCAGAACCTGAACATCGCGCTGGGCCTGGACGAGGCCGCCGGGCTGTAGATTTTCCTCAGACCCGCCAGCGGTAGTGGCCAGACGGCTTGTGGAGCTTGAAGCGCCATAGCGACTCTTCCTTAACGCCGTCGCCGATGTTGTGTACGACTCGGACGGGCTCGGCGCTGACCGCTACGCCGAGATGGGGTCGGCCTACCGTCAGCCGCCACGTCAGGATATCGCCAGGCGCGACGTTCTCGAACGCGTCGCCGCCGAGAAGATGCGGGGCGGGCAGGGGGAGTCTGGCTTTCTGGCGCGCCAGGAACGCCTCAAGGTTCAGCACCCGCCGATGATCGATATTGGCGTCGGGCGCGGCCAGACCCCACTCTCGGCGAGACGGATAGGCGTCGAACGCCGCTTTCATATCTTCATGAACCCGCTGCTGCAGGTCGATGTCCCAAGCATCGCGCGCCGCGCGGATCAGCACATCAGAGCAGACGCCGCTAGTTCTAAGCACATCGCCGTTCGGGTAGCCGATCGAGCGATAGCTGGCGTCGTAGGCGAGGGTGACGCCGATCTGGGCTCGGGCCGCCGCCGCCAGCTTTCGCCCTGCATCCGGAATGAGGGCGTGGCCGATGTCCGCACGCGCCAACAGGGGCGCGGCGGCGAACATTCCCAAGGTTGTCCGACGATTGAACGTGAGCATGCGCGGAAGCTTGGCCACGATCCTGGCGACTTTTGGGCGAACAGGGTTCGTTTTCGACCGTAGCGAGGCTGTTCCTCGATGGCCGCTAAGGTTGTGACTTTACGAGCACAAACGAGCCTGGTGCGTCCTCCAGCGGTTTCAGCTTGCCCTTGGCCGGATCGCGGGCCGGAACCTGCTCGCCTGAGCGCGCTTTCAGCCATTTCGACCAATGCGGCCACCAGGAGCCGGGATGCTCTTGCGCGCCTGCGATCCATTGCGAGACGTCAGCGGGGAGCTGCTCGTTGGTCCAGTGTTGGTACTTCTTGGCGTCGGGGTGGTTGATCACCCCGGCGATGTGGCCCGAGCCCGCCATGGTGAAGGTCACCGGGCCGCCGAAGGCTCTGGCGCCACGATAGACGCTCCGGTACGGCGCGATGTGGTCGTCCTTCGAGGACTGCACATAGATCGGGATCATGACCTTTGAGAGGTCCAAGCGCTCGCCGCCCAGGCTGAGCTTGCCGGTGGTCAGGGCGTTGTCCTTGTAGAAATTGCGCAGATAGAAGAGATGCAGGGCCTTTGGCATCCGCGTCTGATCGGCGTTCCAGAACAGCAGATCGAAGGGGCGCGGCTCCTTGCCCATCAGGTAGTTGCTGACGAAGAACGACCAGATCAGGTCGTTGCCGCGCAGGGCGTTGAAGGTGTCGGCCATAGATTGGCTGGGCAGGAAGCCCCCAGCTTGGTCCATCTGCTGCTCGATGGACTGCAGCCATTCCTCGTTCGTGAAGAGGAGCAGGTCGCCGGCCTCGGCGAAGTCCTGCTGGGCGGCGAAGAAGGTGGCCGAATTGATCCGCTTGTCGCCGCGCGCGGCCATGTGCGCCAGGGCGACCGAGAGCAGGGTGCCGCCAATGCAGTATCCGACCGTGTTGACGCGATCGACATCGCACTGGGTCATGACTTGTTGGGCCGCGTCATAGATGCCCTCGAACATGTAGTCTTCGAAGGTCTTGGCCGCGAGGTTCTGGTCCGGGTTGACCCAGGAGGCCACGAACACCGTGAAGCCCTGGCCGGTCAGCCAGCGGATCATCGAGTTCTCGGGCCGCAGATCCATAATGTAGAACTTGTTGATCCACGGCGGGAAGATCAGCAGCGGGATCTCGCACACCGTGTCCGTTTCTGATAGACGACCTTGCCCGGCGCAGTCGCCACGTTCTCGCCGACCTTGAACTTGGCCAGATCCGTCTGGCTGATCGCCAGCTGGCCGCCGCCACGCTCGAGGTCGGCCGCGAAATTCTCCATGCCCCGCACCAGGCTCTGCCCTTGTGTCTGAACGACTTCGCGCAGAGCGGCCGGGTTCGAGATCAGGAAGTTCGACGGCGAGAACGCGTCGGTCAGCATCTTAGTGAAGAATTCGACCCTGCGCTTGGTCGCGGGATCGACCCCGTCGACCTCGGCGATCAGTCCGTTCAACCAGTTCGACGACAGCAGGTAGGACTGCTTCATCAGGTCGAACATCGGGTTCGACGCCCAGTCAGGGTCGTTGAAGCGCTTATCGCCGGCGGCGGGCGCCACGACAGGCGCAACCTCCTCGCCGGCGGCGCGGCGCGCCGCGGTCTGCCAAAGCTCCATGTACTGGCCAAAAAGGTCCGCCTGAGCCCGCATCAGCCGGTCGGGCTGCGCCGCGAGCCGCGTCATCACTTCGTTCAGGGCCGGGGCGACGTGGAAGGGATCCGGGGTCAGGGCGGCGGGGCGATCGGCTTGGCGCAGCGCCGCTTCGGCGATCGCGCCCTGGGCGGTGACTGCGGCGCGCGCCAGATTCGCCGACAAGGTCTCGACCATCTTCAACTGGTCGGGCGTCAGCATGGCCTCGAACGGAGGAAAGGACCGAGCGTCTTCACGCGGCGGCGGGGAAGTGCGGGCCGAATCGCTCTGTGGCGGGCGCTCGACGGCTTCAGGCTTTGCTTTAGGCTTGGCCGACTTGGCTGCGGCCTTGGGTTTCGCGGCGGCCTTTTCAGGCTTCGAGGCCTCATCGGCCTTCGTCGCGGCCTTCTTCCGAGGCTTGGGGGCGGCCTTCGCCGTGGCCATGAGGTTTCCTCCGCGAATCCAAAGCCGGCTCGAGAAAAGCGCTGAACGCCTTTCGCTCGCCGCGATCATCGCATAAGACCAGAAACAAGATGAACGGCGAAACCCGCAAAATCGTACGCGTTGGTTTGATCCTCGGCTTTGCGGCCGGTGTGACCGCGTGCGCCAGCCCGTTCTCGTCCAGCAAGGTCGATCCTAGCTCGCCCGTTGCGGCGGCCGCCACGGCTGCAGCCAAGACTAACGGACCGCGCCGGAAGTTCTCGGACATCCCTGCGATCCCGAAGGATGTGCCGACAGACGCTCAGATTCGCGCCAGCGTCTTGCAGCAGCAGTCCGCCGGCGCGGCTCTGACCAAGGCGACTGCGCCGAACACCTGGGAACTGAAGGATTCGGAGCCCTACGCCGCCAAGGCGCGTCGCGACGCCAACCCGCCCGCGCTGGCCGCCCCGACCGAAGCCGACCGCGCAAACACCGAAGCCTTCGCCCGCGCAGCCCGCGGCCGAGCTAGCGCGCCTCCGTCCCAGCCCCAATAGGGCGACGGAGGCATAATCTTCCTTTAGCTGGCTTGGCTTGGCCCCGCTTGGGGTCTATCCATGCCCAACTTTCGCTCCCAAAGCGCCGAAGCGGCGCATAGAGCCCTCATGAGCACCGATTTCCACCGTATCCGTCGCCTCCCGCCGTACGTCTTCGAGGAGGTCAACAAGATCAAGGCCCGGCTGCGCGCCGAGGGCACCGACATCATCGACTTCGGCATGGGCAATCCCGACATGCCGACGCCGCAGCATATCGTCGACAAGCTGATCGAGACTGCGCGCGACCCTAAGGCGGGGCGCTATTCCGCCTCGAAGGGGGTGCCTGGCCTGCGCAAGGCGATGGCCAACTATTATGGCCGCCGTTTCGGCGTGAAGCTGAATCCGGACACCGAGGTTATCGCCACGCTGGGCTCCAAGGAGGGCTTCGCCAACCTCGCCCAGGCCCTGACGGGACCTGGCGACGTCATCATCTGCCCGAACCCGGCCTATCCGATCCACGCCTTCGGCTTCATCATGGCCGGCGGCATCATCCGCCATGTGCCGGCGCTGTCGCCCGAAGAGTATCTGTCCAATATCAGCCGCGCGGTGAAGCACTCGGTGCCACCGCCCAGCGTGCTGATCCTGTCCTATCCGTCGAACCCGACGGCCCAGTGGGTGGATCTCGACTTCTACAAGGACGCCGTTGCACTGGCCAAGAAGCATGATCTGCTGGTCATCAGCGACGTCGCCTATGGCGAGATCTATTTCGACAACAATCCGCCGCCGTCGATCCTGCAGGTCGATGGCGCCAAGGACATCGCCGTCGAAGTGAACTCGCTGTCCAAGACCTACGCCATGGCCGGCTGGCGCGTGGGCATGGTGGTTGGCAACGCCCGCATCTGCGCGGCGCTGGCGCGCGTGAAGTCCTATCTCGACTACGGCGCCTATACGCCGGTGCAGGTGGCCGCCGCGACGGCCCTGAACGGTCCGCAGGACTGCGTCGAGGAGATCCGCGGCATCTACAAGAGCCGCCGCGACACGCTCATCAAGTCGATGAAGGCGGCGGGCTGGGACATCCCGAACCCGCCGGCCTCGATGTTCGCCTGGGCCAAGATTCCGGAAGCCTATCGCGAAGCCGGCTCGATGCTGTTCTCGCGCCTGCTGATCGAGGAAGCCGGCGTCGCTGTCGCGCCGGGTATCGGCTTTGGCGAATATGGCGAAGGCTATGTGCGGATCGGTCTGGTCGAGAACGAGCACCGGATCCGTCAGGCCGCGCGCAACGTGAAGAAATTCATCGCCAACGCCGACTCCATCCTGGCCAAGGCCCACAACAAGATGGAACAGGCCTAAGAAGGCTGCGTCGGACGGCGTAACGAGGATTCGAAGATGACGAACAAGACCTGGCGCGTCGGCGTCGCCGGCCTGGGCACAGTCGGCGGCGGTCTCCTGCAGTTTCTGGCGGAACGTCCCGGATACGCGCCGGCCGGCGACCAAGCGGTCGTGACGGCGGTGTCGGCCCGATCAAAGTCGCGGCCGCGCACGGTCGACATCTCGAACCTCGTTTGGTTCGACGACCCGGTGGCGCTGGCCGCCTCGCCGGAGATCGACATCTTCGTCGAGCTGGTTGGCGGCTCGGATGGTCCGGCCAAGGCCGCTGTCGAGACCGCGCTGAAGGCGGGCAAGCCGGTCGTCACGGCCAACAAGGCCCTGATCCAAGCCGCTCCGCAAGGCCGTCCTCCCCGTCGCCGGTCTCGGCACGCGCTTCCTGCCCGCCACCAAGCAGATGGCGAAGGAAATGCTGCCGGTCGTCGACAAGCCGCTGATCCAGTATGCGGTGGAGGAAGCCCGTGCCGCGGGCATCGAGCAGTTCTGCTTCGTCACCGGCCGCGGCAAGACC
>NCDQ01000306.1 GCA_002280275.1 Caulobacter vibrioides
TCACGGGCAAGAACAACCTGGCGGAGCGGACAGTCGAGCCGAAACGCAAAACAACACTCACGGTCTCCGGGTTCGCCCGGCCGCTCCGTCGCCTCCCCACTGAACTTCAGCGAGCGATCGCGTGAAGCGGCGGACGCACGCCCAGTAAGCGCCCCCTCCGTCTCGTCGCGTATCCGCGCCGATCCACCTCCCCCGCAGGCGGGGGAGGATGACGGATCACCCTCCTCACCCGTGCAACGGGGGAGGTGGCGCGAGGCAAAGCCTCGTGACGGAGGGGGCGCTTTGACAACGCAACAGGAGAGCCACAGATGCCCAAGTCCAAACCGCCCCGCCGCCGTCGCCGGCGTCATCTGACCAACCAGGAGCGCGGGCTGGTCGATTTCTTTGATCGGCTGGAGCGGATCACCGACCGCGCCGAGCGCGAGGCCGAGGCCCTGGCCGACCGGGTGCCGCCCGAGGAGCTGGCGGCGATGCGGGCGACCTGCGCGGAGAACCGGCGGGTCTTCGCCGAGGCCCGCGCCGAGATGATGGCCCCCAGCCGCACGCCGGTTCTGGACCGTCTGGTCACCGAGATGCGGCGGCGCGAGCAGACGGTGCGACAGGGTTGAGCACACCCCAAATCCTCCCCCCAGCGGGGGAGGTGTCGGCTCGAAGAGACGACGGTGGGGGAAGAGGCAGGGTCGGCAGAACTTCCCCCTCCGTCCGCTGCGCGGACACCTCCCCCGCCAGGGGGAGGATTGAGCGGCCGCCCTACTCGGCCGCGACCATCGCGGCGTCGGCCTTGGCCTCGACCCGGACAGCGCCGCCCATGGGCCGCAGGTCCAGGTCCTGGAACAGCTGGCTGTCCTCATCCTGGCCGGGCAGCGGGGTGGTCAGGAGCTTGCCGCCGACGAAGATCGAGTTGGCGCCGGCCATGAAGCACAGGGCCTGCAGCTCGCGGCTCATGCCCTCGCGGCCGGCCGACAGGCGGACCATCGACTTGGGGCAGACGATGCGGGCGACCGCGATGGTGCGGACAAACTCGATGGCGTCGATGGCCTTGCCTTCGGAAAGCACCTTGTCACCCAGCGGCGTGCCGCTGATGGGGACGAGGCCATTGATCGGCAGGCTGTCGGGGTGGGCCGGCAGGGTGGCCAGCTGGTGCAAGAGGCCCGCGCGATCGCGGCGCTGCTCGCCCATGCCGACGATGCCGCCGCAGCAGGTGCTCATGCCCGCGTCGCGCACATGGGCCAGGGTGTCGAGGCGCTCCTGATAGGTGCGCGTGGTCACCACGTCCTTGTAGTAGTCGGGGCCGGTGTCGAGGTTGTGGTTGTAGTAGTCGAGGCCGGCGGCCTTCAGGGCCTTGGCCTGATCGGCGGTCAGCATGCCCAGCGTGGCGCAGGTCTCCAGGCCCAGGGCCTTCACCTCGCCGATCATCTCGGTGAGCTTGGGCAGGTCGCGGTCCTTCAGCTCGCGCCAGGCCGCGCCCATGCAGAAGCGCTGGGCCCCGCCGTCGCGGGCCGCGCGGGCCTTGGCCACCACGTCGTCGGCGGCCATCAGCTTGTCGGCCTTGAGGCCGGTCTTGAAGTGGGCCGACTGGCTGCAATAGCCGCAGTTCTCAGCGCAGCCGCCGGTCTTAACCGAGAGCAGCTGCGACAGCTGGACTTCGGAGGGATCGAAGTGGGCGCGGTGGACGTTGGCGGCCTGGAACACCAGCTCCATGAACGGCAGGGCGAACAGCGCCTCGACCTTGGCAAGCGTCCAGTCGTGGCGGGGGGAAGCGTTGAGCTCACTCATGGCCGGGACGTTTGGACCGACACATGACGATTGGCAAGACTTGGGCTAGACGTCGTGGCGACGGGCCGGGCGCGGCGCTCTGGGAGACGCTCCGATCATGGATCGTGAGATCGAGCTGAAGTTCCTGATCCCGCCCGAGGCGGCCGAGGCGATCCTGGGCGCCCTGGACGGCGAGGGCGCGGTGCGCCAGCTCGACGCCACTTATTACGACACCGCCGACCATGCGCTGCGCCGGGCCGGCTTTGGCCTGCGGGTGCGCGACGGCGAGGGCGGCCGCAAGCAGACCCTGAAATCGGCCTCGGCCGGCGGGGTGTTCTCGCGCGGCGAATGGGAGGAGACGATCGCCGGCCCCGCCCCCGATCGTGACGCCCTGGCCCGCACGCCGGTGGCCGCGATGCTGGCCGAGGCGACGCTGTCGCCGGTGTTCACCACCCGGGTCGAGCGGGTGATCCGGCTCGTCCGCATCGACGAGACACTGATCGAGGTGGCGCTGGATCGCGGCCAGCTCAGCGCCCGCGATCGCCACGCGGCCGTGTGCGAGCTCGAGCTGGAACTGAAGGCGGGCGACCCTGCGGCCTTGTTCGATCTGGCCCGCACCTTGGCCCGCCACGCGCCGCTGCGCCTGTCGCTGATCAGCAAGGCCGAGCGCGGCTATGGCTTGGCGGGCGGGGACGCGCTGCGGGTTCGCCGGCAGACGGCGGCCTTGGGGCCGAAGGCGAGCGTCGGCGAAGCCTTGCAGGCGATCGGCCAGGCGGGGCTTGCTCACCTGTGCGCGGCGCTGGAGGCCCTGCGCGAGCGACCCGAGCCGGGCAGCGTCCACCAGGCGCGCGTCGCCGCCCGTCGCCTGCGGGCGATGCTGAAGATCTTCAAGCCGCTGTCGCGCGACGCCGCCGCGAGGGCGCTGAACGCCGAGCTCGACTGGCTGGCCGGCGAACTGGACGCGGCGCGCGATCTCGACGTCTTCGTCGGCGAGGTGTGGGAAGGCTCGGCCAAGGACGTCCCCTTCGCGGGCCGCGACGCCTTCGAGCGAGGCCTGAAGGCCGCCCACGCCAACGCCTATCTACGCATGGAAGCCGCGCTCGAAAGCCCGCGCGCGCGCGATGTGCTGCTCGAAGCCGCCGCCTGGCTCGAAGCCGGCGCCTGGACGACCGACCCCGCGCTGGCCGAGGTGCGGAAAGCCCGCGCCACCAGCCTCGCGTCCGAGGTTCTCGATCACCTGCGTCGCCGGATGAAGACGGGCGCCAAGCGCTTCGACGACCTGGACCCCCACAGCCGACACAGGCTGCGCCTCAAGGGCAAGACCCTGCGCTACGCCGCCGAGGACCTTGCGGTGCTGTTTCCGGGCCATCCGCACCGCGCCGAACGCTTTCTCGCCGCCGCCAAGGCGGTGCAGGACACGCTCGGCGCGCTCAACGACCGCACCGGCCGCCATGATGTCGTGGACGCCGCCGCTCATGGAGACCCGTTCCTCGCCCGTGAGGCGGCAAGAGCCGTGCTGCAAGATGACGAGACCAAGCTGCTCCACGCCACCCGCGACGCGCTTGACGCCCTCGTCGACGCCAAGACCTTCTGGTGAAGACAGGAAAAAACGCAAAAAGCCGCCCGAAGGCGGCTTGTTTACAATCAGTCCACTGGGTGCGGGGACAGGATTTGAACCTGTGACCTTCAGGTTATGAGCCTGACGAGCTACCGGGCTGCTCCACCCCGCGTCAGGGTGTTGAGTGATTGTGG
>NCDQ01000307.1 GCA_002280275.1 Caulobacter vibrioides
AGATCATCGCCGCCGAGGACGAAGAACGCGCGGGCCTGTTTGCCGCCACGGCCCAAAGGCTGGGTACGACGCCGCAAAACGCCGAGAAGGATTTCTGGGTGTGCTGGGTGCTGGACGCCCTGTTCAACGGCCGGCCCGACAGCGCGCCTCGGCTGCTTTTCAAGGGCGGCACCTCGCTGTCCAAGGGCTTTGGTATGATCAAGCGCTTCTCCGAGGACATCGACGTGACGGTGTTTCGCGACGATATCGGCGAACCGGTCTCGGTGGCGAACCTGCAAGCGATGAGCGGCAAGAAACGTAAAGTCGCCCTGGAGGCGATCGAGGCGGCCGGCGCGGCCTATATCCAGGGCGACCTGCGCGAGGCGCTGCAGGCGATCATCGCCCAGACCGCCGCGCGGACGGGCGTGGCGGCCGAGCGCTTCGAACTGCAAGTCGCCCCGGACGACGCCCAGACCCTGCTGCTGAGCTACCCGTCGGCGACGCCGGCGGACGGCTACGTCCGCAGCACGGTTAAGATCGAATCCGGGGCCAAGTCGGCGCTGGATCCGCACACGACCAAGACTATCCGCCCCTATGTCGATGATGATGCGCCGGGCCTGGATCTCTCCGTAGCCAATGTGGTCACGGTCGACGCCGAGCGGACCTTCTGGGACAAGGTGGTTATCCTTCACGGCTTGCGGCGCTGGTACGATCGCAGGGCGGCCTTGCGCGGCGGCGGCCAGCGGATCTCGCGTCATTACTATGACCTGCACATGCTGATGCAGGACGCGGCGGGCGAGGCGGCCATGGCCGACGCGGCCCTCGGCGCCGACTGCGTGACCCATGCGCGGCTGTTCTTCGACCGGCCTGATTTCGACCTGGCCAGCGCCAGGCCGCCGACCTTCGCCCTGTCGCCGGATGGGCCGATGTACGACGACCTGCGCCGCGACTACGCGCTGATGCGGCCGATGATCTTCGGAGAAGCTCCAAGCTTCGAAACGGTCCTGGACAGCGTCTTCGCCCTCGAACGTCGGCTCAACGACCGAGATTAGATCGCCACAAGGGCGACGCTTGAAAGGCCGCCGCCCAACGACCGATCGGCGCCGCTGGCGCGTCTCTAATCCTCGCCTTGCGGCGTGCTGGGTCCCGCCCCAAGCCGTTTGACGTCACCTAGTCGCCCCGACCCCGCCGCCCGCGCACAAACGCCCGGTCGGTGGCCATGAACCGGGCCAGCATCGGGGCGATCAGCCGCGCCGGCTCGACCGCCTTGCCCCCGTTCTCGGCCGCATGAGCCTGGGCGTAAGCCAGCAGATCACGATGGATGGCGGCCGGCAGGTCCAGGGTCAGCTTGACGGGGGTCTCGTCTTCCAGCGCGCCCAGCTTCAACTTGCTCATGGCGTCTTCCTTTCGAGAGAGCGTTTGTCGTCATAGGGTTCGAGCACGAGGTCGCGGGTCAGCAGCACGCGCAACGGCGCGCCGGGCCGGATGGTCAGGGTCGGGGCCAGATCCAGGCTCTTGCCGACGATCTGCTGGCCAACACCACTGGCGGTGTCGGCGCCGGCCCGGCGCACGGCGCGGGCCAGGTCGGACTCCTCGCTCGACGACCCGGCCTCGGCGCCGATGGCCAGCAGGGCGCTGAGACCCGCGGCGGCCAGGACACGGCGGCCATGGCGATCGACGCCGTCCTGCAGGCCCGCCATGCCTTGCGCGTCGGCGCCCGGCAGTTTGTCCAGCACGATCGAGCGCCCTGACGGCAGGATCAGGCGCGTCCAGACGACCCGAAGCCTACTCTGGCCGCTCTGGACCTCGGCGTCGTAGTCACCGACCAGGCGCGCCCCCGCCGGGATCAACAGCACGCCGCCGCCCAAACTGTCGAAGACGTCCTGAGTGACCTGGGCGATGGCGACGCCCGGGGCGTCCGAGCGCAGCCCAGTGACCAGGGCCGCGGGGATGATCGCGCCGGCCTGAAGGATATAGGGCGAGACCGGCGCTTGCAGACGCTCGACGCTGGTGGTGCGCGGATCGCCCGCCTGCCCGCCGTCAGCCGCTCCGGAAGGCCCAAGCGCTTCTGAACCGCTCACCTGACCCGATGCCGCCGTCCCGTCACGCCGGACCGAAGTCGCCACGAAGAGACCGCTCTGGATCGCCGCGCGTCGAACCTCCCGCGCGGCCTCAACCTGCGGATCGAGCGGTGCAGAAACGACGGGGGCGATGGCGGGAGCCGTGGCGGGAGCCGTGGCGGGAGGAGCGAGCCTGCCAACCGGTAAAGCCGACGGCTCGCCAGCCTGACGCGCCCGCGCCGCGCTCAAGATCGGCCGACCAAGGTCGCCCGGCAGCGGTGGCCCCAGGGCCGGAACGCTGGCCGGACCGACATAGCCGCGCGGCAAGGCGTTGACCCGTTCAGGCGGCGGCGATGGCGTATAGGTCGCCTCGACGGCCGCCGGCTTGCGCTTGTCCATCAGCGACCAACTCACCGCCCCGGCCACGCCGGCGATCAGCACCGCGCCGACGATCAGCAAGGCGCGGCGCGAGACCTGGGCCACCGGCGCCGGCGTTCCGCGCAGCCGCAAGGTCTTGGCGATGGCCTTCTCGGCCTCTTGCGGATCCTGGCTCATCGGGAAGCCTCCGTCAGCGGGGTCAGGCGCGTCAGGCGAACGGCCTGGGCCTGGCTTTTGCCGCCCAGCCGCAACTCGCCGCGGTCGAACAGGCGATCGACGACCAGGCGGCGGGCTTCCACGTGATAGTTGATCAGCTCGACGGTCTTGCCGTCGGGACCGACCCGATAGAGCGGCGGCAGGTCGCTCAGATCGATGGTGGGCGCAAATTCGATGAAGACCCGGCGTCCGTCGTCGAACACCCGGGCCGGCCGCCAAAGCGGATGGTCGCCGCTGATGCGGTAGGCCAGGTTCAACGGCCCGGCCGGCGCGTCTGCGACGGCGGGAACCGACATCGGCGCAGGCGGCGCTGGGACCACCACAGGCGCGAAAGCCGTCTCGTAGCGCCAGGAGACCTGGGACAGCCAGGTCCGGGACGAGGCGCGCAGCTCCAGGTGATAGGTGCGCCGGTCGGTGTTGATGATCAGGTTGGTGGCCAGGCCCGCCGCGGTCGGCTTGATCATCACATGGACGCGGCGCTGCTCGCCCGCCCCGCTGATGGTGTCGCCGATCACCCAGCGGGCGGTGTCGCCCGCCGCCACCGGCCCGGACCCGACGAGGCTCTCGCCCGGTTCCAGGATGATGTCGGTGATCCGGCCCGGCATGGCGATCACCGCAAACACCGCCTCGTCGACAAAGACGAAACGCTTGGCGCCGCCGGGCACCGCCAGCTGGCCGGACGGCTGGCCCAGCGACACGCCCGGAAGAACCAGGCCAACCATCACCACTGCGACCAACCGGGTCATTCGCCGAACTCCTTCGACCACGACAGGCCCGAGACAAAAACGCCCAACGGGTTGACGCGCAGGCCTTCGGCCGTATGCGGCGGCTTGACCACCAGGGTCAGGATGGCGCTCC
>NCDQ01000308.1 GCA_002280275.1 Caulobacter vibrioides
GCCTTCTGTCCGGGTTGAATGGCGTTAAGGTCCAGCTCATCGAGCGTGAAAACCACGTCAAGCGCAGCTGTGCTGGCGATCACCGCTAAGGATTGCCCTTTGGCGACACGTCCTCCGGTCCGCACGACCTTGTCAGCGCTTTCGCCTTGCGACTCTGGCCGGACAATCACGCCGCCCTGCGGCGCGATGATAACGCCGTCGCCCCCGTCTCGCACCGCATCATACTGCGCCGCAGCCACAGCGCGTTGCAGCGATGCAAGACGCCTCTCTCCAGCACCGGCACGCCTGAGCGTTTCAGCGAGATCTTCGCGCGCGGAAACAAGCGCGGCCTCGCGCTGGCGCCGTTGCTGTAGAAGCCCCTCATGCTCGCTCCAGGGCACAAGCCCTCGTTCGAGCAAGGCCTGAGTTTCCGCGATTTTCGTCTCAAGGTCGCTCAGGTCAGCTTCGGCTGCGGCGATCGTCCGGGTCGCGCGACGCACTTCGACGCCTCCTTCCCAACCGGCCATTCGGTCAGCCTCGGCGTCCGCCTTCAGCCAGGCGGATTCCGCTTCCGCCCGACTCCTCAGGACATCCGCGGCGTCAAGTTCCAGCAAGCGCTGCCCGGCATCGATCTGATCGCCGTATTCAAACAGGACGCGGGTCACCGTGTCATCGTGGCGCGCTGCTCCTCCATCGCGCCCTCGTCCGCCCCGCCGCGCGTCAAGCCGAACGCGGCTCCAGCCGTCAGGAGCGCCACGACAGCCAGGGCGCCCTGCACTTTGCGAGATTTCAGTCGTTCAAGGAAATGCGCCATGTCTCAAGCGTGCTCCCGATTTGCTGATCCAGCGCTGTCAGCGCATTGAGGTACGCGATGTTGGCCGACAACTGCTGAGCATCGGCGGCGCGCAGGTCGGCCTGCAGAGACAGGACCTCAAAGTTCGAGGCCCTGCCGAAACGCAGGCGTTCCTGTCCTATCTCAAGAGCCTGCTCCGACAAGGCGCGGACCCGCCGCGCCGCCTCCACCTGAAGCCAACTGGCCTCAACCGACTGAACCGCGTCCAGCACCTGGCTTTCCACCGACTGCTTCATTTCCTCGAAAGCCAGTTCAGCCGTCTGCATATTGGTGTCCGCCGCCAGCCAGCTTTGGCGCCTTGACAGATCACCGATCGGAATATTCAGCCGCAGTTCGACCCTCGTGTCGGTTTCACTAAAGCGATCAAGGAACCGGGGGCCGTCATCACGCGTGGCCGAGGCTACCAGTGACACGTCCCAAAGCCGCTGATTGCGCGCGACAATGAGCGACTGACGCATCTGTTCCAGAGACTTGCGCTGGGCCAGAAGATCGATACGCGACGAAAAGGCCGTCGCCATCGCGCTATCCAGATCCACCTCAACACGGGCTGCCGCAACGGGATCGACCGCCACGACATTGGTGCGGGAGGCCAGGGCCAGCAACTGCAGAAGCCGCAGCTGGGCCGAAACCACCTGCTGGCGCGCCTGCAAAACGGCCACTTCCTGGTTGGCTACGCCGGACTCCGTCTGAACGATGTCGGAAGCCGCCATACGCCCGGCCGCGATAAGAGCCTGGTTCGTTTCGAGCAGAATCCGGGTCCGCGCCAGAGCTTCTTCAGCCAGGCGCACCTGCTCCTGAGCCTGGATCAAGGCGCGATAGGATGTGATGACGGTACTGACCGTCCCGGCGACCGTCGCCTCCAGTTGCAGCCGGTTGATCTCCTCCTGGAGACGAGCAATGCGTACCGGGGCCATGTTGACCGCCAACCCGGCCCCGCGCAGCAAGGGCTGACTCAGACTTACCCCCGCTGTTTCATACTCAGCCCCCTCGCCGGTCAAAGGGTCTGCCCGAGCCCATACGAAGTTCACCGTCCCTCCCAAGGGAGTACGCCATGATGCTGAGGGGCTGATGACGATGTCGCCGTCGGTCTCGCCATCCTGACGTCGCTGCACGACCTCAATGCCGATCCCGCCTTGAGGGACGAAAGCGCGCTCGGCCACGCGCAGGTCGAAACGCTGAACTACCCGCTGCAGATAGGCCGAGCGGATTCCGCGATTATAACGCAGGACCAAGGCGACGGCTTCATCCAGCGTCAACTCCAGCGGCGCTCCCGCCGGAATAGGCGCGGCGGACGGCACGACCACGGGTGAAATCGGACCGGGCGTCGCTTGGGCGCGCGCGTCCGCCGCGATCATCGCCAAGAGGCTCGACACGCCCAGATTTACGAAAACTCTAGTCCCCACGCAGAGCCTCAATCGGCAAAATCCGTGACGCCGCGATGGCGGGATAAAGTCCGAACACCAATCCCACACTCGCAGCGACCCCCGCCCCCAGAATCATGACGCCCCAATTCACCGCAAATTCAAAAGGCAGAAACAGCGTCGCCAACCACGTCAGACCTACGCCCAACACATCACCCAGCACGCCCCCTCCCAAAGCCAGAATGACGGCCTCGATCAAGAACATCATGCGGATGTCGCCGGGCGTCGCGCCGATGGCCGCCCGCAGGCCGATTTCGCGTCGCCGTTCCATCACCGTCATCAACATGACGTTCATGACCCCAACCCCGCCGACCAGCAGAGAAATGGAGCCGATCGCCACCAGAACGCCGCCCAGCATGGCCATTTGTTTCTTCATCGCCTGGATCATCGATCGAGCGTCCTGAACCCGAACAGGCGTCTGAGGCGTCGATAATGCGGCCGTGTAGCGCGTCACGGCGGCGGCCGTGTCCGCATCAGGACGCAACCGGATGAGCGCCCCCGTCGCCCCCCCCGGCATGGCTCGGCGGGCGCAGGCCAGAGGGATCAGAATTGCATTGTCGAACTGAACAGGGCTCATCGCCTGATGCGGCACAGGCGCCAGAGTCCCCACGACAGTAAACCCATAACCGCCGATACGGAGCAGACTGCCCGGCCCAACCTCAGCGCCCGGCGCCGACAGATCTGCTGCCGCTTTTTGGCCCACAACCGCCACGAAGCTGCAATCATCCACCTGGCGCAGCATCCGTCCTTTCGTCATCGACAAACCGGCCATGCCGCCAATAGCAGAGGTCACCCCCGCCACAGTGACATTGCTAGACTTCTGGTCTGCGACGACATCAATACTCGTGGCAGCAAAAGGCGCGGCCAAGACCGCAGAAGCGTCTTGCCGCACCAGTCTCTCGATCAAGGCAGGATCCATGCCGCCAAGACCTTCGCTTTGCACAGATAGAACATCCACGCCTGTCTG
The DNA here is from genome assembly GCA_002280275.1 of Caulobacter vibrioides. Lineage (GTDB taxonomy): Bacteria > Pseudomonadota > Alphaproteobacteria > Caulobacterales > Caulobacteraceae > Caulobacter > Caulobacter vibrioides_A. Next base: position 3,221 of record NCDQ01000308.1, read on the forward strand.
ACGAAAGCTCTTCAAAGCCTCCAACTGAGCAATGTGAGCGATGTTCATCAGGGCGACGATGGCGGCTGAGCCAATGACCACGCCCAGCAACGCCAAGACTGAACGCCTCCCCTGGCCGCGCAGATTGGCCAAGGCTTCCAGCGCCAGCTCTCCCAGACCGACGCCTCTCCTCCTCACCGCTGTTCCTCTTGCGGTAGAACCCGGCCATCGCGGATTTCAATCACCCTATCGCAAAGCCTCGCCATGTCACGATCATGGGTGACCATCAGTATGGTGACGCCGAGGTCGCGGTTCAGCTGACGCAACAGGCCCATGACTTGCAAACCTGTCGCGCTGTCCAGATTGCCGGTAGGTTCGTCCGCGAGGATCAGACGCGGCTCTCCCACGAGGGCGCGTGCGATAGCCACCCGCTGACGCTGACCGCCCGACATCTGTTCGGGTCGATGACTGCTACGGTCAGCCAGCCCGACCTGCTCCAGCATGGTCATGGCGCGCGCCCTGCACTCTAAGCGCCCCACGCCACGATGAAACAACGGCAAGGCCACATTCTCCCACGCCGTCAGGCGCGACAGCAGATGGAAGGACTGGAAAACAAATCCGATTAGTTCATTGCGAAGACGGGCTGCATCCGTTGCGTTCAGGGCCGAGACCGGACAACCGTCAAACAGTATTCGACCGCTGTCAGCCTTATCAAGGAGACCCATGATATTAAGAAGCGTACTTTTACCGGAACCTGATGACCCCACCAGAGCAGCCAAGACGCCGGCTCCAGCGAAGCTTGATCCAACACCGGTTGCTCGCCACAAC
>NCDQ01000309.1 GCA_002280275.1 Caulobacter vibrioides
GCCGGTCACCGCCGCCTGGGCGTCCAGACCGGTATCACGTCCCGAGAGGCTGCTGGGGGCCGGGACCGAAGAGGCGGCGTTGGCCGCCCGATTGATCTCTTCGGTGGCGCGCGATGTGAACTCGCCGAGCTGGTCGGACAGATTGACCAGCTCGGTGTTGCGCACGTCCATCAGGCCGCGGATCTCGCCGCTCGAGATGTTCAGCGGTGTTGGGTACTCCGAGCCATTGGCTAGCTGAACGGTCAGGAAGCCGGTGGCGGTGGCCGAGGTCTGGTAGGTGACCTTGGCCGCGCCGTCGCCCGCCAGGTTCAGGCCCTCGGTCGACCGCACCACGACCCCGCCGAGGGCGCGCGCCGTGACCTGAACATTCATCAACTCGGAGAGCTCGTCGACCAGCTTGCTCTGGACGTTCTCGGCGCCCGTGGCGTCGGCGCCCGCGACCTTGGCCCGCGTAATGTCGGTGTTCAGCGCATCGATCTGACTGAGCAGGTCGTTGACGCGTCCGACATCGGCGGCGATGCGCGTATCGGCGTCCTTGCCCAGCTTCGACAGCGAGGCGGTGATGCGGGCGGACTCACTGAGAAAGTCGTCCAGTCGGGTCAGCGCCTGGGTGCGCAACAGGCTCGAGGAAGGATCGTCCTGCGCCGACGAGAACGCGGCGTAGACATCATCCAACACCGTGAAGAAGCTCGTCGAGCCGCTGGGGTCGCCGAACAGCTGCTGGGCGCTGTTGAGCGTGCTGGCGACGATCGAGGCGCGACCGCTTTCCGAGGCGGCGTTCAGGCTGGCCGACTGCAGGAAGGCGTCGGTCGCGCGCTTGATGGCGTCGATATTGACGCCCACGCCCATGCCGTTGGACAGCAGGTTGGACTGGCTGACCGTCTTGCGGACGTAGCCGGTGGTGTTGACGTTGGCGATGTTGTCCGACGTGACGCGCAGACCCGTCTGCGCGGCCATCATGCCGGACGTCGCCGTGCTCATGATCGCGTTGAGCGACATGGATCAGGCCTCCTTCGGCTCGGCAAACCGCGTAGCGCACAATGCGCCGTTGCCCGGCGAAACTTGCCGGGTCGCGGTGGGGCATGATCCCCGATGATGTGCCAAGCCCTTGAAATTCATGGCGATGTGTTCCGGGCGCCGGAAATTCGACGAGGGGTCTTCCGCAAGGACGGCGCCAACCTGGGGCGTGGCGCGGCGACGCGGCAACTCCCGTCCCCCACGCTCGTCGGAACTCGGCAAAAAGCGCCGCACGCGGCCTGATTTTTGTTCGTAAACAAGCCATTAAAGTCCAATAAAACAAAGGGATAGGATGCATTTTCCGAGTTGGCCCGACCGTTGCTGAGGGGGGGGCGGCGAAGGCGCGTCCGTCATGGAGCGCCGCCAACCGAGCAACGACTGCGCATGACCGCGATCGCCGCACCCACCGCCGCTCTACCCGCCGCGCCGATCCCGGCCGGCGGCGTCAAGGCGTCCGCCGACGGCTTTGACGCCCTGTTGGCCATCGCCGGTCGACCGGACGAGGCTCCGGCCCAGCGCCCGGCGCCGCGCCGCGCCGAGGCCAAGAGCGATGACCGTGACCTGGATCGCGACGTAAAGGCCGCCGAAAGACCCGCCCGGACCGAGGCGCGCGCCGAAGCCAAGACCGTCGAGCGCAGCGAAGAGCCCCGCGCCGACGCCGACGACACCGTCGAGGGGGGGCGCGAGGCCAAGGCCAACGACGCCAAGACCAATGACGACGCGGCCGCCGACAAGACGTCCGGCGCAGTGACCGAGACGTCCGAGGCGAGCGTTGAGGCTCCGGTCGAGGTCGACTCGACCCTGGCCGCGGCCCAGGCCGCCGCGATGCTGATCGCCGCCATGTCCGCCGAGCCGGCGACCACGACGCCGGTCGAGGTCGCGGTCGAGCCGGCCACGGCGCTCGCCGCCGCCGCCGTGGGTGACGCCGCAGCCTTCGCCGCCGCCGTCGAGGTCGCCGGTGAGGCGCCGGTGGTCGCTCCGCAGGGGCAGGGGCAGGGGACGACCGAGCTGGCTCCGCAGGCTGCTGCGGTGGCCTCGCCGCAGGCTGCGTCGGCGCCGACAACCGCTGTCGCCGCCGAACAGGCGCTGGACGCCACCGCGCTCGACGCCCTGACCCAGCTGGCCGGTGAGGTCGAGGCCCCGCTCCACGCAGAGGCCCAGAGCACGACGCCGACCGCGACGGCTGCGCCGCTGAAGGCCGCCGATGCGACAGTGGCGGTCCCGGTCGCGTCCGCTTCCAACACTGCGTCCACTGCGTCGGCTCCGGTCGCGACGCCGATCGCGCAGGCCGCCCAGCCTGTGGAAGCCGCGATCATCGCGGAGGTCGCCCCGGTGGCGACCGCCGCCAGCACGGACGCCGTCGAGGCCTCGCCCGCTGTAACGTCAGGCGTCGCGACTATCGCCGCCAAGGCGGTGGAAGCGCCCGCGACCCAGGCCGCGCCGACCGGCGCGCCCGCTGCGGTCGTGGCTGCAGAAGCGGTCGAGACCGCTCAGGCCGTGACCGCCGTCGCGTCCGGCGCTGCGGGCGGCGACGCGAGCGCCAACAGTGACGCCAACACCCAGGTCAACGGGTCGGAGACCCCCGCTGGCGCCGCCATGACGGCGGAGGCTTCGGTCGCCGGGGCGACGAGCGCCGAAGCCGCGCCGGCCGCAACCACCACGCCGCCGGTGCAGCTGCAGGCCGCCAACACCGCCACGCCCGCCGCCGCGCCGGCCCCGGTGCGCGGCTCGCCCGAGACCGTCGCGGCCCTGTCGGCCGAGATTCTCAAGAAGGCCGACGCCAAGACCACGCGCTTTGATGTGGCCCTGACCCCGGACGGCCTGGGCAAGGTCGACGTGCGGATCGAGATCGCCCGCGACGGCGCCCTGACCGCGTCCATGCGCTTCGACACCGCCCACGCGGCCCAGGAACTGCGCAGCAAGGCCAGTGAGTTGCGTCAGGCGCTGGCCGACGCCGGCTTCAACGTCGCCGACAACGCGCTCAGCTTCGACGTCTCCAGCCAAGACGGCCGGAGCCAGAACCCGTTCTTCGCCTTCGAGGGCTGGGGCGACCAGGGACAGCGCGCCTTCTCGGGGCGCGCCTTCCAGGCCGCTCTGACCGGCGAGGAAGACATCACCATCACCCCCGAACTGCTGCCCGGCCTGAAGACCGCCGTCGACAGCGGTCTGGACATCCGGATCTAGGAGATACCGACATGGCCACCGCCGTCTCGTCACAGAACACTTCGTCGGTCCTTGACCGGATCAACAACTCGCGCACGTCGCTGGCGACCAACAAGGAGACCTTCCTGCAGCTGCTGACAACGCAACTGAAGAACCAGGACCCTCTGTCGCCGACCGACACCACCCAGATGACCCAGCAGATCACGCAGATGACCGGCGTGGAGCAGCAGCTGGTCACCAACGACCTGCTGGCCGCGCTGGTGGGC
>NCDQ01000310.1 GCA_002280275.1 Caulobacter vibrioides
CACGGCCGCCGCCCTGGTCTTCGTCGTGATCGTCCGCAGTTGGTGGATCGCCTGGGAGCCTGACTGGATCAACACGCCGATGTGGCAGTTCCTGTTGATTCTTGTTCAACTCACCTGCCTGTTCCTGGCCGCCAAGGCCGTGCTGCCCGATGACAGCGAGGCGACAGAGGTCGACCTGAACGCGCACTACTGGTCCCAGAACCGATTTGTGTGGGGCTCGCTGATCGGCATGATCGTCGCGTTCGCCGCCGCCTCGATCTTCCTTCGCATCGGAGACCTGGACAGCCTGAGGCAGTGGTCCCTGCAGTTCGGCTGGGAACTGCCGATCTACTGCATACCGCTGGTCGTCCTGATCGTCTCGCAGCGGTCGATCGTGCATCGGCTGATCGTGCCCGCCATGCTGATCGCCTGGCTGATCCTCAACGGGGCCGACGTGATGCGCTACGGCTAGTGGGCGGCCACGATGGTAAATGCGCTTACCGACGGCGTGAGGGTTCAGAAACCTCAGAAAGAACGTTGCGAATTGTAAAATTCTTGCTTGGGTTGAAACCCATTTCGGATGTACAAATCCGTCTTCGGGGCAGTTGTTGAGCGCGGGCAAGATGTTGTCGGTGAACCGAGCTCTAGATCAGCGGCCAGAGTCGCCCAGCCTGGTGGTCGTCACAACGATCCTTCAACTGGGTCTCGTCGTGATGGTGTGGCTGCTGGCCTTGGTCCCGGCCGCGCTGGCGGCGTTAACGCTCCTGCTCGTCAAGGCGGCCTGCGGCGCGTTTCGGCCTTCGAAGGTCAAGGGGCCCATCGCCCCCTGAAGCCTTGGCGCGGGTGACACGCCTCGCCACTATGCGCCGATCCGACGGAGGGCCCATGCGCGACACAGACTGGCTGTTGGCCGAAGCCCATGCGCTGCGCGAACGGGGTGAGGCCGCCCTTGCCCGAACCCTTTACGAGGAAGCCTTGGAGACGGCGCGTGCGGCGCAGGACGCCGAAGCCCTGGCCAAGACCCTGCGCCACACCTCGGACATGGACCGCGAGGCGGGCCGTCCCGAGGCGGCCCTCGCCGCCGCCGAGGAGGCCGCTACGCTCTACGGGGCCCTGGGTCGGGAGCATCGCCTGGATCTGGCCAACGCCCTGCGGCTGACCGCCCTGGCGCTGGAGGCGCTGGACCGTCCGGCGCTTCAGCCTTGGCGCGAGGCCGGCGATATCTACGCCGAGCTCGACATCGCCGCCGGGCTGGCCGAGGCGGAGCGGCATCTGGGATTGGTGGGCGATTGATAGCCAGACACGGGGGCGGCGGAGACTAGTTGTCGCCGCAGAAGCGCCCCCTCCGTCTCGCTGCGTATCCGCAGCGATCCACCTCCCCCGCAAGCGGGGCAGGAGGGAGGCAGCATCCTCCTCCCCCGTAAAACGGGGGAGGTGTCGCGGCGCCGCTAGGCGACGTGACGGAGGGGGCGCACAGCCCCCCTGCGCGCCCCGCCCGCGCCTCGCCTAGTTCGGACCGCCGGTGCTGAAGTCGAACTGCTCAGGGCGGGGCTTGCCGCCGCCGAAGGCGTAGCTGAAGCCGATAAACGCGGTGCGGACATTGACCTTGGTCTCGTTCCGATCGCTCAGGCGCGCGGTGTTCGTCACCCCGGCGATCTTGAAGCTGTCGACCACGTCATTGACCGTCACGACGAAGTTCAGCTTGTCGTTGACCTTACGGCGATAGCCCAGATTGATCATCTCGAACGGCTCGCGATAGCCCTGCGGCGTGATGCGACGGCCCGAGGTGAAGGCGTTGATCTGGAAGAAGTCCTTCGGGGTGGCCTGGTAGTTCAGGTTAGCCCGGCCCGCCAGGCTGGTGTCCGAGCGCTTGCCGGTGAAGCCCAGGCTCGCCGCGTCGATCTCGTTCCAGAAGGCCTGGCCGCTGACATTGTAGGTCAGCTTCGGCGTCAGGCGGCCGACGACGACGAACTCAAGACCGCCGTTGCGGCTCTTGGCCAGGTTCTCGCGCGTAGTCAGGAACACGCCGCCGCCCAGATCCTTGACCACGTCGGTCACGCCGTCGCGGGTGTCGCGATAGAAGGCGGTGGCCAGATAGGTCGTCGGGCCCTTGCGGTACTGCCAGCCCAGCTCGAACGAGTCGGTGACCTGCGGCTTCAGGTTCGGGTTGCCCGCCCGGAAGTTATAGGGGTCCTGGTAGATCGGATAGGGGTTCAGGTCCTGCGGGCCAGGACGGGCCACGCGGCGGCTGAAACCGGCGCTCAGGCTGTTGGCGTCGTTGAGGCGATAGCCCGCGTTCAGCGTCGGATAGAGCCGCAGATAGTCGTTCGAACCCTTCTGGCCCGTGGTGATCTGGTCGGTGCGGATTTCGACCTGTTCGGCGCGCAGACCGGTCTGGACCGTCAGGTCGCCGAACGGCCGCTCATAGGTGACATAGGCCGCGAAGACGTCCTGATCATAGGTGAAGCGGTTGGTGCGGGCCGGGTCGACAGTCTGGCCGGCCAGCGTAGCGCCGCGAGACCCGTAGTTGTTGTAGTCGTTGTCGGCGCCTTCGAAATCCAGGCCGGTCTTCAGCTTGGACTGGTTGGCCAGCGGCTTGGTGTAGTCGAGCTTCCAGTTGGCGCGCTTCTGCTCGGAGCCGAAGCTGTAGGCCTCATAGAAGTCCGAGGGTCCCGCCGAGTAGTCGGCGAAGGCGTCGCCGGAGCGCTTGAAGCGGGTGATCTCGTACTCGGCGCGCGAGGTCAGTTCGTGGCCCGCGCCGGTGAACTGGCGGCGATAGTCGCCGGCGATCGCCGAGTTGTCGCGGATCATGACGCCGGCGCTGTCGCGCAGATAAGCCTGCTGGGTGACGCCCGCGCCATTGCGCGACAGATAGGTCTCGCGGCCGTCGCCGTCATAGTCCATGCCGCGATAGCGCAGCTCGGCCGACAGGCGGGTCTTCTTGTCGAGGTCGTAGTCGATCCCGGTGCGCAGCGACAGCGCGCCGCCCTTGTTCAGCACCTCGGCGGTCTGGTCGGCGTCCAGCACCGTCGCGCCGGTGGCGCTCAGCGACTGGCGGTCGACGATCGAGGTCACTTCCTGGCGGTCATAGCGGTAGCTGGCGTCGCCCGACAGCGTGACCTTGCCTTCGCGGCGCGTGGCGCTGATCCCGCCGTTGTAGCGGCCGTCGGTGCCGATATTGGCGCGCATCGTGCCCGTCACGCCAGGCTTCTGGGTCTTCTTGGTGACCAGGTTGATGACGCCGCCCGAGCCGTCGGGGCGGTAGGCGGCCGAGGGGTTGGTCATCACCTCGACGCGGTCGATCTGGTCGGCGGGCAGCGACTGCAGCGCGTCGGCGCGGTTGTCGCCGTTGAACATGCCAGACGGCTTGCCGTCGATCAGGATGGTGACGTTGGAGTCGCCGCGCAGGCTGACATTGCCTTGCACGTCGACCTCGACCGAGGGGACGTTGCGCAGG
>NCDQ01000311.1 GCA_002280275.1 Caulobacter vibrioides
CCACCAGCAGCGCGAACCAGATCTTGTTAAAGTCCGTGGCCGGCTGCGCGCTGCCGAACCAGGCCAGGGCGTTCAGGGCCGCGCCGACCAACATCAACGGGTACGAGGCCTTGAGGTTGGCGATCAGGCGTTCGGCGGGCCAGGTCGTCCGCATCAGGGCGGTCATGAACAGGATCACCCCGATCAGCGCCTCGCCAACCTTGTGGTGAATGGTTGGGGAGGTCAGCAGGCCCTTGGGTCCTGCATGCGCCAGGATTGCGTGGCCATGGTCCATGAAGTCCTTCAGCAGGAACACGGCGGCGAAAACGCCCGCCGCCAACATGATCCACCAGTTCGCCGGCTTGCCGCCCATGATCCGCCCTCCCATCTGAGCCGAGCGTTTGTCGCGTCGCCGACGCGCCGACGCAAGCCTTCACGCGCGGAACCGTAGCCGTTGCAGTTTTTCTGCCTTGGCTTCGCTCTCGAACGCGTGTTTGAATTTTAGTCGAAATTTTCTCTCCCCTGGAGCCCCCATGTCGCTCGACGCCCTCTTCCAGCCCTTCGAGTTCAAGTCGCTGAAACTGCCCAACCGGGTGGTGATGGCGCCGATGACGCGATCGTTCTCGCCGGGCGGCGTGCCGACCGATGAGGTCGCCGCCTACTACCGTCGCCGCGCCGAGAATTTGGCACGTCGGCGCCGCCAAGGGTAAGGACGTGCTGGGCAAGGTCGACAGCCCCTCGGGCCTGTCCAAGGCCGGCGGCAACCCCTTCACCGAGCCGATGACCGACGCTGAGATCGCCGACACCATCCAGGCCTTCGCCACCGCCGCCGCCGACGCCAAGCGTCTGGGCTTCGACGCCATCGAACTGCATGGCGCCCACGGCTACCTGATCGACCAGTTCTTCTGGTCGGGCACCAACGTCCGCAGTGACGCCTGGGGCGGTCCCACGATCGGGGAACGGGGCCGTTTCGCCGCCGAAATCCTCAAGGCCGTGCGCGCGGCGGTTGGGCCGGACTATCCGGTCATCATCCGCCTGTCGCAGTGGAAGCAGCAGGAATACACCGCCCGTCTGGCCGAGACGCCGAAGGAGATGGAAGCTTGGCTTCAGCCGCTGGCCGACGCCGGCGCGGATATCTTCCACTGCAGCCAGCGTCGCTTCTGGGAGCCTGAGTTCGAGGGCAGCGACCTGAACTTCGCTGGCTGGGCCAAGAAGCTGACCGGCGCCCCGACCATCACGGTCGGCTCGGTCGGCCTCTCGGGCGAGTTCATCGCCGCGTTCGGCGGGGAGGGCAGCCAGCCGACCTCGATCGACAACGTGATCGGCGGCCTTGAGCGCGGCGAGTACGACATGGTCGGCGTCGGCCGCGCCCTGCTGCAGGATCCTGAGTGGGTCACCAAGATCCGCGAAGGTCGCTCGAACGAGTTGAAGGCGTTTGAACGCGCCGCGCTCGGCACGCTGTACTAACCCCCTTGTTCCGGGGCTGTCCGCATGGACGGCCCCGGCGCATCGTCATCGCCGCTCTTGGGAGGTGAACGATGTCCTGGTTACCCTATGTGTCGGGTCTTCTGGCCTTGCTGGCCGTGGCCCTGCTGATCGCTGGCTCGTTCCTGCGCGAGGAATAGACCCGCTAGGCGTTGAAGTTGAGCTTAAGGCCCGGGCGGGGCCAGCGCGCCTTGTAGAGCTTGCCGGTGCCCGACGCGGTGATCCAGGCGTCGCGCATGTCCGCGCCGCCGAAGCAGATGTTGGTCACGATCACGTCCGGGAAGGCGTAGTGCTCGGTGGAGCCGTCCGGCGCGAATGCGGTGATTCCGCCATTGATGATCGTCGCCACGCAGACCTTGCCGCCCGCCTCGACCGCGAGGCTGTCCAGCAACTGGTAGCCTGGCAGGTTGCAGACCACGTTGCCCGGCAGCAGCGGGACGGCGTCCGCCAGCACGCCTGGCGAGGCGACGTCGAACGACCACAGCCGTCCCAGCATGGTGTCGGCCATGTAGACGGTCTTCTCGTCGGGCGAGAGGCCCACGCCGTTGGGCGAGACGAAGTGATCGCGCCAGCGGGTGATCTTCGAGCCGTCGGGCAGCGCGTAGTACAGCGCGCCATACTTGCGGCCGTCCGGGGTCGAACAGCCATGGTCGGTGAACCAGAAACCGCCCTGCTTGTCGAAGACCAGGTCGTTTGGTCCGACCAGCGGCTTGCCGTCGCATTCGGTGTAGAGCGTCGTGATCGCGCCCGTCTTCAGGTCCACGCGCTGAATGGCGCCGCCCGTGTGGGTCGGGGGCGTGGGACCGGGAATGTTCAGGCCGTTGGCCTCAAAGAACTGGAAGCTGCCGCCGTTGTTGGTGACATAGATCGCGCCGTCCGGGCCGATCGCCGCGCCGTTGGGGCCGCCGCCCGTGTCGGCCACGGTCTCCTTGCGACCGTCCGGCGAGACGCGGGTCAGGCGCTGTGCCTGGATCTCCGTGAGGATCACCGAGCCATCGGCCATGGCGATCGGGCCCTCGGGGAACTGCAGGCCTTCGGCCACCAGTTGGATATCCATGTCACGTCTCCCTGCGCGCCTCTGACGGGCGATGGTGGTGACTATAAACGCACGTTTGAATCTGGCCAGGGTGACTTGCGCGCCGCGCCTATTCGCGGTGTGACGGGGGGCGACTGGCGTGCGAGGGATTCTGTGATGCGCTCATCTGTTCTGGCGGCTGCGGCGGTGGGCCTGGTGGTGGCCGGGTGTGGGATCAAGGTTCCCTTCCTGCCGCACAAGCCCGCCAAGACCACGGCGGCGATGCCGACGCGCCCGAGCTGTCCGGCCATGAAGGACGAGGCGTGGAAGCCGGTGCTGGACGGCGCGATCCACAAGGCTTTCGATCGCAAGCTGAGTAAGCGCTACGGCGATACGGCGGTCCAGTTCCGCACCGGTTGGAGCCGTGACGACCAGGATAACGTCGTGATTACGGCCCATCGGATCGGACCGGCCGGCTACGCCCTGCCTGAGCCCGGCAAGGGCGGAGAGGTCGAGGTCGTCTTCCGCCCGTGCACCGGCGATCTGCTCAAGACGCGCAAGCGGGCCGATCTGGAGCGCAAGCCCCGGCCGCTGCCGACGGCCCCCGCGTCGAATTAGAGCGTGACGCCGAAAGTGGGAACCGCTTTCGGCGCGATAACGAGGCTCTAACGCCGCTCCAGAACCCTGAACACGAAGGCGTGGTCATCGCCCGCGCCGGCGGGGTGCTCTTCTCGCCGGACTTCGGCCCAGAGGCTCTGGTCAAATTCAGGAAAGCGCACGTCGCCCTCGACCTCGGCGGCCACCTCGGTGAGGTAGAGGCGCTTGGCCTTGGGCAGGGCCAGTTCGAACAGGGCGCTGCCGCCGATCACGCAGACCTCGTCGGCGCCGTCATCGGCGGCCTGCTCGCGCGCGATCTCGAACGCCTCCATCCAGGTCTCGCAGGCCACCGCGCCCTCGGGCTCGAAGCTCTGGTCGCGGGACAGCACGATGTTGGTCCGACCGGGCAGGGGCTTGCGCGGCAGGCTGTCCCAGGTCTTGCGGCCCATGATGATGGGCTTGAACAGGGTGTTGGCCTTGAATAGGGCCAGGTCCGACTTCAGGCGCCAGGGCAGGTCGCCGTCGCGACCGATCACCCCATTGGCGGCGCGGGCGACGACAATGGCGAGGGTGGGCATGCTCATGCCTCCTGATTAGCGAGCGTCGCTGCGGTACGCCATGCCTTGATCCCAATCTGAACGTCGATAACTTTGTCATCGAAGAACAAGGATCGGGGAGGCGCGCGATGTGTGTAGCGGCGTTCGAGATGCACATGGCCCGGACGGGCGGCGTCGAGGTGCTGCAGGGGCGCGAGATCGCCCTGCCGCCGCCCGGTCCCGGCGAAGCGCGGGTCGAGGCCCTGGGTCCCGATGTTCAAGGCTTCGCCGTTGGCCAGCGCGTCGCCGCCCTGACAGTGACGGGCTCCTACGCCTCGCGTCGCAATATCGACGCCCGCTACCTGGTGGCCGCGCCTGAGGGCGCGCCGGCCGAGGCCCTGGTCGCCGGCGTGCTGAACGGCCTGACGGCCTGGCAGATGTTCCATCGCGTCGCGGGGTCGTCGGCGGGAGAGTGGGTCCTGGTCCACGGCGCGGCCGGCGGCGTCGGCGGCCTGCTGCTGGATCTGGCGCGCCTCAGCGGCGTGCGGGCGATCGGCACGGCCTCGGCCGGCAAGAAGGCTGAGGTCGAGGCCAAGGGCGGTATCCATATCGACTACCGCGCCGAAGCCGTCGCCGAGCGGGCCTTGGCGATCTCCGGCGGCGGCGTGGTCGCGGCGTTCGACCATGTGGGCGGTCCGCACTTGAAGGCCGCCTCGATGGCCGCGCTGCGCGATGGCGGCGCGGCGGTCCTGTACGGCGGCTACGACGCGACCAAGGGCGGCAAGGCGCGTCCCGCCGCCATGATCAAGATGCTGCTGGCCGACCGCCTGTCGGCGCTGAAGCTGTTCAGCGGCAGCCGGGGCGTCGTAGGCTATAACGTCACGTCGTGGCGCAATGCGCGGCCTAGGCCCTATCGCGAGGACCTGGCCAAGGTGTTGGTCTTGATCGCCGATGGCGCGATCCAGCCCAAGATCGCGAAGGTCCTGCCGTTGGCGCAGGCCGGCGAGGCTCAGGCCCTGCTGCAGTCGGCCAAGCTGGCGGGCAAGATCGTATTGAAACCCTAGACCGAGACCTCGGCCTTGATGTGCGGGTGGGCTTGGTAGCCCTCCAGCGCGAAGTCTTCGTACTCGAAGCCGAAGAGGTCGCGCTTGTCGGCGATCTTCATCGTCGGGAAGTCGAACGGCTCGCGGGTTAGTTGCTCGCGGGCCTGATCCAGGTGGTTCAGATAGAGGTGGGCGTCACCGAAGGTGTGGACGAACTCGCCGGGCTCCAGGCCCACGACCTTGGCGACCATCAGGGTCAGCAGAGCATAGCTAGCGATGTTGAACGGTACGCCCAGGAAGACATCGGCGCTGCGCTGGTAAAGCTGGCAGCTCAGCTTTCCATCTGCGACGAAAAACTGGAACAGGCAGTGGCAGGGCGGCAGAGCCATGTCATCGACGTCGGCCGGGTTCCAGGCCGTGACGATGTGGCGGCGGCTGTTGGGATTGGTCTTCAGGTTCTCGACCAGGGCCGAGATTTGGTCGATCACCCGGCCGTCAGGCGTGGCCCAAGAGCGCCATTGCTTGCCGTAGACAGGACCGAGGTCGCCGTTCTCGTCGGCCCACTCGTCCCAGATGCGCACGCCGTTTTCCTTGAGGTAAGCGATGTTGGTGTCGCCCTTCAGGAACCACAGCAGCTCGATGATGATCGAGCGCAGGTGCAGCTTCTTGGTCGTCAGGACCGGGAAGCCCTTGGCCAGGTCAAAACGGATCTGCCGGCCGAACACGCCCAGCGTGCCCGTGCCCGTGCGGTCGCCGCGCTGGACGCCGCTCTCCAGGATGTCGGCCAGCAGGTTCAGGTACTGCCGCTCAGGGTGGCTGGCGTCGGCTTTGGGGGCGTCGAGGACGGCGGTGCTCATGGCCGCCACTTTGGCCGCGAATCGTCGCGTTGAACACTGCGGCGCCTTGGCTCGTCCACAGTCCTCGCGGGCTATTCCCGCGACGGCCTACCCTGCGAAGCCGCCTTCATCGAGGAACTCCTGCTCGGCCTCGGTGGTCTCGCGGCCCAGGCCCGAGTTGCGGTGAGGGAACCGGCCGAACCGGGCGATGACGTCGCGGTGGATTATCGCGTACTTCATCGACTCCTCGTCGCCGGTGTCGGCCTGTAGCGCAGCGAACAGCTGAACGCTGAATTCCTGGTCGACCAGGGACTCCGAGTGCTCGAACGGCAGATAGAAGAACCGGCGAAGCTCCAGCGGGATCGAGGGATCCTGGTCGTGGCCGGCGGCGATGGCCTGGCGGGCGAACATCCGCGCCAACGGGTCGGTCGCGAAGGCGTGGGGCGTGCCCCGGTACATGTTGCGGGGGAACTGATCGAGCAGGATCAGCAAGGCCAGAGCGCCTTCAGGCGTCTGATTCCAGGCGTCGTACTTGCGCATCGAGGCGCGATAGTGGGTCTGCTCGAACTTCAAGGCGATCGCGGCGTCGAAGGCCTGGTCCTTGGCGAACCACTTGCCGGGGCCGGCATTGCGCCAGAAGCCGACGATATCGTTGGGGTGCGCGCTCATCCTAGCTCCGTTCAAGCTCGGTTCATCCGGCGAGTCCGATGCTGCTATCAAGGGACAAGCCCGGGCCGCGCTTCAAGGCCCTTCGGAGCAGGAAATGAAACGTCTGATCACGACCGCGATGGTGCTCTCGCTGCTCTACAAGGCCTCCGCCAAGGACGTGCGGATGCTGATGATCGACCCGAAGATGCTGGAGCTCTCGGTCTACCAAGGCATCCCGCACCTGCTGGCACCGGTCGTCACCGACATGAAGGAAGCGGCCAACGGCCTGCGCTGGTGCGTGGCCGAGATGGAGCGTCG